>JARFQK010000014.1 GCA_029287815.1 Gammaproteobacteria bacterium | reverse complement strand
TTCTACAGCAAGGCACTGGGTCTCGACCAGGATACGGCCTGCGTGAGCTGTCATCATCCAGTGCTGGGTGGCGGTGATCGCCTGTCGCTACCAATCGGCGTCGATGCCGAAAATCCGGACCTGCTCGGGCCAGGCCGGTTTCACACCTCAACGGCACCGAACTGGGATGGTGGGCCGACCGTGGCCAGAAACGCACCCTCGACGTTCCACGCCGGGCTATGGGACAGCGCGATGACAGCGGATGGCCGCATCGAGAGCCTGGACAAGTTTCCCAACTTCAACGGCGATCCCGGTGACTTTGGCCTCGGCATCGTTACACCGGACTCGCTGATCGACGAATTCGGGAACCGTCTTGTCGATCCGAACGCCGGCAGTAATCTGCCGACCGCTTTAGCGCGCTTCCCGGTCACGTCAGTCGAGGACATGCGCGGTTTCGACTTCCTTACCCTGGTCACCAACGACGACGTCCGCAACGAGCTGGCCGCGCGCCTCGCGACCTACGAAGGCTGGCGCGCAGAATTCGCTGCGGTCTATGGCGATGACGTCATAAGCTACGCGCGCATTGCCGAGGCGCTCGGGGAATACGTGCGCTCGCAGGTGTTCGTGAATTCACCCTGGAAGACCTTTATGCTAGGCGACGATAACGCGATCAGCGAAGCGGCACGACGCGGCGCGCTGCTGTTCATGCTGCCGACGCGCGTCGACGGCGCCAGCTGTGTCACCTGCCACCGCGGCGACAAGTTCAGCGACGAGCTTTTCCATGTGCTCGGCATGCCCCAGATCGGTCGCGGCAAAGGCGATGGCGACACCGGCACCGATGATTTTGGCCGTTACCGCGTCACCAGCGATGATCTTACGCTTTACGCTTTTAGAACACCCTCGTTGTTGAATGTGACCGAGACCGGCCCATGGAGTCACGCCGGCGCCTACACGACACTGGAAGCGGTGATCAGGCACCACCTGAATCCGCAGGCCGCAGTGGACAATTACGATTTCAATCAGCTGGAGTCTTCCATCGTGGCCAGCGGGCAAACCGATGACATGCGCATCAACACCCAGAAAGCGCTGGACAAGCTGGCGACAAATCGGGCCATTGGGGTATTCTCGGCTCCACTACTTGAACTCACCGATGAACAGATCGGCTATCTGCTCGAGTTCCTGAAAACCCTTACCGACCCCTGCACCCAGGACCGCGCCTGCCTGGCGCCATGGATCCCGGATGAAACCGTCGCCGACCCCGATGGCCTGCGCCTAAACGCAGTCGATGCAAACCTGAATCCTCTATAGGATTAAAGGGGACGCTACCCATTGGAAAAATGGGTAGCGTCTCCTTTTGGTTCTTTTGGTTCGAGAGTGGCACTAAAAGGGGAATTCCGTTCCAAAGGTCCAGCCACTGAGGTTGTCGCCATCCTTGTAGCCGACACGTAGCCGTTGAAAGGGTATTCCGAGGAACTTGTGGGGGCGTTTCAAGCCGATACTGGCCCCGATCTCGTGCACTCTGACCGCTTCTTGTTTGTTGTCGGGAGCGTCGCTGAGGCGCCACTCGGGTACATAGCGCTGAAAGACGTAATACACACCCATGTCCACGCTTTTATCCAGCAACGTGAAGGGAGTGTTGCGGCGAATGTCCAGACCGGTATCGAAGATGCCCAGGTTATTGCGGTCATTGCTATTGAATTGATACTCTCCCGCCCAGCGCAGCGCGATACCCCACCGTAGTTCCCAGTCCTTGGTGAACTGAAGCAGGCTCAGGCTGCGAATCCCGAACTGGGTCATCGCGATGGTCTCACGCGAGGTAAAGTCGCGGCCAACCCCCAGCTGTAGGAAAGGTTTCACGTGCCAGTTCGCCGATACGGGATAGATATACTCAACCCCGGGCAATACAGTAAGGGTCACTAGTTGATCTGGCAACAGAGCATCGATCCAGTCCGAGTCCACGTTGCTTAGGTCATCATAGCCGAGCACGGCGGGAAACAGCCATTTCCAACCCGGCGTTTCCTTTGTGGCTTGGCGCTGAGCCCAGCTGAACGGCAGACGGAACATGGTGAGGCGTCGGCCCTTGATCTGATAAGTACCCGAGCCCAATACGGCGGCGTAGATATAGCTGACTTCCAAGTCATCCTCGGAATTAACCACGGGCTGCGCAGCGCCCTTGCTGCCCGCAAAGACCAACAGACATCCTGTTAACACGCCCATGAATGTGCAGATGGTACGCAAGCCGATGCGCCTCGAGCAGCATGTAGGTTGGAAAATTATACACTGACTGAGATTGATCGCCTGCGCATCGTGCACTTGGCTGACGGGTTATAGCGCCAGAAGATATCGAGCTTGCAGCCAAGAAAGAGGGCTGCAAGCGCCAAAGCGATGCCAGCCATTCGCTGTTTTCTAACAACCGGTTTTGCGATGCTGGTATTGATTGATCCGCATAAAAATGAAAGATATATTACTCTTCATATTTCCTCTGCCAAGAAACTCGCTTCTCTTAACGGATGTAATGTGCCTCTGAAGGCTTCTCTATGAAAAAAATACTACTAGCTGGAGCGACTGGATACTTGGGGTGTCACATAGCAGAGAAGTTGATTCAGAGCAGCTACGATATCCGCGTGATCGGGCGCTCACCTCGAAAACTGGCCGAAAAGGGTATTGAGATTGAAGATATATTTCAGTCTGAGCTAACACATCCAGAGACAATCAAGAACTGCTGCGACGGGATTGATACGGTCATCTCAACAGTCGGCATAACGCGTCAGAAAGACGGGCTGACTTATCTTGATGTCGACTACCAGGCCAATTTGAATTTGCTTAATGAAGCGCTCGAAAGTGGAGTAAGAAAATTCATTTATGTGTCCGTTTTAAATGGAGAAAAACTACGTCATCTCAAAATTTGCGATGCTAAGGAAACGTTTGTTGAGCAGCTTGAGAAATCGGGTCTGGAATATTGTGTTGCTCGACCGAATGGCTTCTTTTCAGATATGGCGGAATTTTACACGATGGCACAAAAAGGAGGCATCTACATTTTCGGTAGCGGCGAGCAAAAAATTAATCCGATTCATGGGGAAGACCTTGCTGCCGTTTGTGTCAATGAGATACACAATACAGATAAGGTAGTCAAAGTCGGTGGTCCCGATATACTCACCTATAACGAGATTTCAGCAATTGCTTTTGAAGCAGCTGGAACAAAGCCGAAGATTATTCATATCCCGGACTGGGCACGCAAAACAGTGCTCGGTTGTTTAAGAGTGTTTACAAGCAGCAAATTCTATGGGCCTATCGAGTTCTTTCTCACGGTCACCGCGATCGACATGACTGCACCAGCTTATGGAACGCACCGGCTCAGAGACCACTTTGCTGATTTGCGCCAGGAACATCCGTAACCAATATATCCAGGATGACTAAAGCAATCAACACATTGTGTTCTTCGGTCGCTGTTTCATTTTCAACATCCACCTCTCCTGTATATGAGATTAGATGTTGCATCGACCGGTTGAACCCGCAAGCGACAGGCGATAGATGCTCCAGAAAAGATGGATTTGGCATTGATTATTTTGACATTTGTAATCAGCATAGGCTCAAGCCCGAATACACTGGTGATGCGCGGTGCCACTGGCTGCCGTACACCTGGGCAATACCCGCTTGATCGATGACCTTGAAATCTAATTGCCAATTTGAAAGAAAACACCGATAAACCGAACCAAAGAGGAAAACCTATTATGAAACTTGAATCACTTGCCTTACACCATGGTTACAAATCTGAGGCAACGACCAAAGCCGCTGCCGTGCCGATTTATCAAACGACGTCCTATACCTTTGATGATACCCAACATGGTGCGGATCTGTTCGACCTGAAAGTAGCGGGCAATATCTATACGCGGATCATGAACCCGACGACTGCAGTACTCGAACAACGACTGGCGGAAATGGAAGGTGGCATTGGGGCACTGGCCGTAGCATCCGGCATGGCGGCCATTACCTATGCTATCCAGGCGATTGCCAGTAATGGTGACAATATCGTCAGTACGACGCAACTTTACGGTGGTACTTATAATTTGTTTGCACACACCTTACCCAAGCAGGGCATCGAGGTGCGCATGGCTTCCTTCGATGATTTCGAGAAACTGGAAAGCCTGATCGATGAAAATACCCGTGCGCTGTTCTGTGAATCCATCGGCAATCCCGCGGGTAACGTGGTAGATATCGAAACACTGGCAGACATTGCCCATCGACACGGTGTCCCTCTGATCGTGGATAACACCGTAGCAACACCCTACTTGTGCCGCGCTTTCGATCACGGGGCCGACATTATCATTCATTCGCTGACCAAATACATTGGCGGCCATGGCACCACCATTGGTGGCATTATCATCGATTCAGGTAAGTTCGATTGGGTTGCCAACAAGGATCGATTCCCTGTATTGAACGAGCCCGACCCTTCGTATCACGGTGTCGTATACACGGAGGCCTTGGGCGAAGCTGCTTACATTGGGCGCTGCCGCGTAGTGCCATTACGCAATACCGGTTCAGCCTTAGCACCTCACAGTGCCTTTTTGTTATTGCAAGGACTTGAAACACTTGGCCTGCGCATGGAAAGACATTGCGAGAATGCACTCAAGGTTGCGCAACATCTGCAAAATCATGACAAAGTTAACTGGGTCAGTTATGCCGCACTACCTGACAGCCAATATCAGGCCAATTGCCAAAAGATAACCGGCGGACAGGCATCTGGCATTCTGAGCTTTGGTATTAAAGGGGGCAAAGAGACGGGCGCACGTTTTATCGACGCCTTGGAGATGATACTGCGCTTGGTCAATATTGGTGATGCAAAATCACTGGCCTGTCATCCTGCGACTACAACACATCGCCAGTTGAGCCCAGATGAACTGGCCACTGCGGGCGTGTCCGAGGATCTGGTTCGTATTTCTGTTGGTATTGAACATATCGATGACATCATTGCTGATATAGACCAGGCACTGGAAAAAGCTTGATGGATATTTTTTCAGAAAAGGCTCACCACTAAACTCAGCCTCAAAAACGTTAACCAATCCCTGAAATTTTTGCGCCTGCTGGAAACCCGAGGCGTTAACGATGAGTCTCACAGAACATGATATATGCAGTGATGATCGTATTGTTGGTGGCCCTGGTTTATGGTCCGCAGCTTTGGGTGCGACGGGTGCTGGAGCGCTATAACCGCGAGCCGGAAGCCAATTTTCCCGGCACCGGCGGCGAACTGGCGCGACATTTGCTCAATCGCTATGACCTGAAAGACGTCAAGGTCGAAGCAACTGAACTCGGCGATCACTACGACCCCACAGAGCGCTGCGTGCGCCTCACGCAGGATAAATTCGACGGCAAGACGCTGACCGCGATTGCCGTGGCAGCGCACGAGTGCGGTCACGCTTTGCAGCATGCCGCCGCCGAGCCGCTTTTCCTGTTGCGAACCCGCCTGGCGCGGACCACGCAGTGGGCGCAACGCATCGGCTCATTGCTGCTGTTTGCCGCGCCTGTTGCGGTTTTGTTGACCAAGGCACCGTCGGTCGCGGCCTTCAATATCGTTGGCGCCTTGCTGGTGATGGGCTCAGCGGTGGTGATCCACCTGCTGACGCTTCCGGTCGAGATCGACGCCAGTTTTCGCAAAGCACTGCCGCTGCTCGATTCTGGCTATCTCGACAAGTCGCAAATGCCGGCGGCCCGTTCGATTCTGCGCGCCGCGGCCTGGACCTATGTCGCCGCATCGCTGGCATCGCTGCTCAATTTCTGGCGCTGGATCGCAATATTGCGCCGCTAACTGTCAATCCTTTCGCTAACAGAAATTAGCCACGCGGAGACGCCGTGGCGCATTCAATGATTCCGCCAGCGGCGACCTGTCGCAACTGGCGCCTACCATCGCACAGTGGGTCTGCCGCTTCACAAAAGCACCTGTCGGCTTCACGCCAAAGACAGAAACCTAGCCTTAGCGGGTCTCCATAACTCAGCTCGACTGTCTCCCTCCTGGCGCGAAGCGGTCTGTTAAGAAGCATGAACATTAGATGTTGCGAACAGACGGCGGTCGAACCCAAGCGGACATTTAGAATCGAGACTAAACGAACGCAGTTAATTAGTGTCTTCGCACTAATGTTTCATATTGCCATATCAGGTCGTATCATTTTTGAATGAATAACCGCTGTATTATTCGATTCCTCCTTGCGCTGACTTGGTTCAAGGGTCTGTTCGAGATTGGCGAGCGACTTGGGCCTTTCGATCTGACTTTCTTTGAGATTGGGGCATACAGTGATTTGAAAGGCCAAATGGAGGCGCATTACACACCTGAACAGGCAATAAAAGCGCATCAGGCAGTGAGAGGAAAACTCATGGTTCCCAGTGGCTTGGGCACCTTTGATCTGGGGCTGTTCCCTTGGTATGAACCTATCGAACGGTTTTTGATAGAGGCAAACCGAACGAGTGTCGATTATATTACGCCTAAACTTGGAGAAGTCGTTGTTCTTGGTAAGCCAGGTGGTCGTGATAATTGGTGGGATCCATTTATCGATACGGCTCAATGAGCGTCTGCTTCTGGCGTGCGCGAACCGGTCATTGACAGCAATAGCAACGCCCCCTAACAGATGGTCAGGACCGTTGTGTCCAGAGCAGGCTTAGAGCTCACCCTCTATCGGCAGATGGCTGAAAAACCAATCTTCGACTCGCTGCATAAATGACGTCGCTGGCTGCGTCATCAGTGTTTGGTCATCTGAGACCCAGATGACCTGATTGTTCTCATCGAACTGAAGGTGCCATGCATTCGTGGTATCGAAGTCAGGGTTGATAGCAGCACGAAGATCTTTATTAAGTTCCGTGCTCTCGACCAACAGGCCCATTTCGGTGTTCATCCGGAGTGACCGCGGATCGAGATTGGCACTGCCGATAAATACCTTGTCGTGATCAATCACCAGTGCTTTGGCGTGCAATGCCAGAACCTTAGTCTCTACGGGTGAGAGCATATAGATTTGTCTGTCCTGTGCGTCAGCACGTACTTCATGCAGTTCGGCACCTTGTTCGAGCAATGTATTAACATGATTCCGATATGCGCTGTGCGCTGTAAGGTGGTTGTTGGAGGCAATCGAGTTCGTCAGAATGCGGATGCGCACACCTCGATCAATTGCTTGACCTATGACAGACTCCAGACGCGCAGTTGGTATCAGGTAGGCCGATACGATCAGTATTTCTTCACCCGCAGCATTAAATATCTCGATCAGGGAGTTTGCGACTTCCACTGGCGCCTCGTCGGGCTCAGCAGGATTGTCCTCCGGCGGGCTATCGACCAGCAGCGTCGCCTTGCCGCGGACTGACGAGTCAATGAGTTCCTGCCACCGTTGCAGGCGCTCGGCCGGCGATTCCTCGGCATGAATATGAACGTTCTGATCACGAATGTGTCGCACCGCATCGAGATCAGCCGGTGATGTTTTGATATGCGATAGCCGATCGATCGGGATCACCCAGCGATCATTCCAGTAATTATCGAATGACTGTGTAACCTGCTGAACGATTGGACCGCCAACGATCAATTCCATGTCGCGGAAATTGGCCGTGCTGTGCAGACCGAAATACTCGTCAGCCAAGTTGCGCCCACCAACAATCGCAACACGATTGTCGATCACCATGGCCTTGTTGTGCATGCGGTGATCGAGGCGATCAAACTCGGCAAGGTTTAAGGCCCAGCGCGTAGTGGCACCGCTTGCACGCCGTTTAAAGGGATTGTAGACACGATATTCGATGTTCGGATGTCGATGCAGTTCTAGCCATGATCCATCCTTACCTGCCAGAAATGTGTCATCAATTAAAAGTTTGATCCTGACACCGCGGTCTGCAGCATCCACGAGATGATCCAGAACAAGACTACCGGTAGTATCGAGGCTCCACAGGAATGTCTGCATATCGATACTTTCGGTTGCAGTATCAATTGCTCGCAGGCGCCAATCAAGAGCTTTCGGGCCGTCATTAAGCAGCACAAACCAGTCATCCTGGTGATCAGCATCCAGCACATCCCATACAGCCGTCTGGCTGGGCGCTAGCGTAAATTCGGCCGGCAGATCGACAGGTTGGAGGCTGGTGCAGCCTGTTATCAGCAGCGCCAGTGCCGCCGATTGGAAAAGTTGGATCGCAGAGTTAACTCTCGGCCAAACTAACATCGATTAATTCCTGCTTGCTCGAACAATTGAAGGCATCATTAAAGCTAATACATTTTGGTTTAGCAACTGCACTGGATTTTGGCTGCGACTAATTTTGTTGTAGGCTGAAAGACGCGCATCTGGCCTCTGAACGGTAACTTCGAGTAGACTCCGAAAGTTTAGGGCAACTTTCTTAACTTCCGAAATGGGTCGATGGCTGTCTGTTAGCAGAGGCCAATATTGGCGTTCATTAACAGGCCGCTATGACTTGGGAGCTGACCGTCAGCCCAGCCAGCCCCCACACCGAGCTAGATCTCGGTCTGCTCTGCCAGCTCGAGAGCATCATCCACTTCGATCCCGAGGTACCGAACCGTACTCTCAAGCTTGGTGTGCCCGAGCAGTATCTGCACTGCCCGCAGGTTCTTGGTCCGACGGTAGATCATGGAGGCTTTTGTGCGCCTGAGCGAATGCGTCCCGTAAGCGGTTGGATCTAGTCCAATGTCAGCAACCCATGAATCGACGATTCGCGCATACTGTCTGGTCGTAATATGGGCAGAACGCCTGATCCTGCTTCTGAACAGGTAATCGTCAGCATCCAATCCGGCATGTCTGGCCCATCTAGAGACAGACTCCCGTGTCTGGTCGGTTACTTCGAGCTGGACCGGCCTCTGGGTCTTCTGCTGTAGAATTATAGCTCTGTGGGCGATCTGGCCTCCGTGGGAAATATCTGCGAGCTTCAACTTCACTAGATCACAGGCCCTGAGCTTGCTATCGATGGCTAGATTGAACAGCGCCAGATCTCGCAGGCGGTTAGCCATTTCAAGGCGAGTTCGTATTGCCCAGACATCTTTGAGCTTCAGTGGTGCCTTCTGGCCGA
>JARFQK010000201.1 GCA_029287815.1 Gammaproteobacteria bacterium | reverse complement strand
GTTGCATTGCGCGGCAAAATCCCCTTTGCGATCCCAGACATAAGCAATACCACCGCTCATGCCCGCCGCGAAATTGCGCCCGGTTTCCCCGAGCACAACCACACGCCCACCGGTCATGTACTCGCAGCCGTGATCACCAACGCCTTCGACGACTGCTCGCGCACCGCTGTTGCGCACACAAAAGCGCTCGGCCGCGACACCGCGGAAATAGGCCTCGCCGCTGGTTGCACCGTACAACACGGTATTGCCGATCAGAATATTCTCTTCCGCGACGAAGCTGCTGTTGCCTGGCGGATAAATGATGATACGCCCACCCGAGAGACCTTTACCAACATAGTCATTGGCATCGCCTTCGAGCTCGATCGTAACACCTTCATACAGAAAAGCGCCCAGGCTTTGCCCGGCCGAACCGATCAGCTTGATCCGCACCGTGTCTTCGGGCAACGGCTTGCCCTGGTGCGCCTTGGCGAGCTCGTGTGACAACATGGTCCCGACCACGCGATTGATGTTGACCACCGGCAAATACATCGAAACCTTGCGGCCTTTCTGTATCGCCGGCTGCGCCAGCTTGATGATTTTGTGATCCAGCGCGGCATCGAGACCATGGTCCTGCTCGATCATGCAGTACATGCCGGTATCTTCATTTGGTTTCGGCGCCGGCGTCAGGATCGGGGTCAGATCGATGCCCTTGATCTTCCAGTGGTCGATCGCGGTATCGGCTTCCAACACATCGACCCGGCCGATAATTTCATTCACCGTGCGGAAGCCGAGCTGGGCCATGTACTCGCGCATTTCCTCGGCCACCATGAACAAGTAATTGACCACATGCTCGGGCTTGCCATTAAATTTCTTGCGCAGGTCCGGGTCTTGCGTCGCAATTCCGACCGGGCAGGTATTCAGATGACACTTGCGCATCATGATACAGCCCAGCGTGATCAGCGGCGCCGTCGAAAACCCAAATTCCTCAGCGCCCAGCAGCGCCGCGATCATGATGTCGCGCCCGGTTTTCAATTGACCGTCGGTCTGCAGCGTCACGCGTGAGCGCAGGTCGTTCATAACGAGGGTCTGGTGGGTCTCGGCCACACCCAGCTCCCACGGCAGGCCGGCGTGTTTGACCGAGGTCAGCGGTGACGCACCGGTGCCGCCATCGTGGCCGGCAATCACGATATGGTCAGAGTAGGCCTTGGCCACACCCGAGGCAATCGTCCCGACACCGATTTCGGAGACCAGCTTGACACTGATCCTTGCCGACGGGTTGGAGTTTTTCAGGTCATGAATAAGCTGCGCGAGGTCTTCGATCGAATAGATATCGTGATGCGGCGGCGGACTGATCAGGCCGACCCCGGGCGTAGAGTACCGAATGCGCGCGATATTGACATCGACCTTGCCACCCGGCAGCTCGCCCCCCTCACCGGGCTTTGCACCCTGGGCGACCTTGATCTGCAGTTCATCGGCATTGGTCAGGTACCAGTTCGTGACGCCGAAGCGACCGGAAGCAACCTGCTTAATCGCCGAGCGCTTGGAGTCGCCGTTCGGCAACGGCTTGAAGCGCTCCGGATCTTCACCGCCCTCGCCGGTATTGGATTTGCCTCCGATCCGGTTCATCGCGACTGCGAGCGTCTCGTGAGTCTCCGCGGATATCGAGCCGAAACTCATCGCTCCGGTCGCGAAACGCTTGACGATCTCTTTGGCGGGTTCAACCTCATCCAGTGGTATCGGCCCACCGTTGACGCCTTCCTTGAATTTCAGCAAACCGCGCAAAGTCGCTTTCTTGGTGGCCTGATCGTTGGAAAAATCAGCGAAACTCCGATAGGCCTCTTTGCTGTTGGTGCGCGCCGCGACTTGCAGGTTCGAAATCGTATTGGGATTCCACATATGCAACTCGCCACCGGAGCGCCAGTGGAAATCGCCTGGGTTCGGCAACACTGGCAGGCGGATGACATCGCGACTCGGATAACCGAGCTCGTGTCGGCGCAGCGATTCCTCGGCAAGCACATCGAGTTCGACGCCCTTGATCCGGCTGACCGTTCCTTTGAAGCAACGCTCGATCACAGCCTCGCCGAGGCCGACTGCCTCGAAAATCTGGGCGCCCTTGTACGACTGTAAAGTCGAAATGCCGATCTTGGCCATAACCTTGAACATGCCCTTGACCACACCCTTGCGATAATCCGCGACGATGGACTCATCATTCGGGTAATGTTCGGCGGACAAAAGGCCATCACGTTTGGCCTGGAACAACGCTTCGAAGGCGAGATACGGATTGATCGCATCCGCGCCATAGCCGACCAGCAGGCAATGGTGATGCACCTCGCGCGCCTCACCGGTTTCGACCACGATGCCAATGCGCGTGCGCAAGCGGTTGTCAACAAGGTGATGGTGCACCGCGCCGACCGCGAGCAGGCTACTGACCGCTACACGGTCTTCACTGACGTTGCGGTCAGACAATACGATCAGGCTGTAGCCGTCATTGATGGCCTCGGTCGCCTGAAAACAGATATTTTCCAGACATTTGTCCAGACCGGCTGCACCCTTGGACTTGTCATAGGTGATGTCGATCGTGAGGCTGCGCCAGTCACGATAATTCATGTGCTTCAGCGCTTCCAGTTCCTCGTTATGCAGAATCGGATGCGGTACGCGTAATCGGTTGGCGTGTTTCTCGGTGGTATCCAGCAGGTTGGCTTCGGGTCCGATGTAGCACTCCAGCGACATCACGATCTCCTCACGAATCGAATCGATCGCTGGGTTCGTGACCTGGGCGAACAACTGTTTGAAGTAGTCGTAGATCATGCGCGGCTTATCGGACAAACAGGCAAGCGCGGTGTCGTTGCCCATCGAACCGACCGGATCGCGCAATTCCTGGACCATAGGAATCAGCATGAACTGCATGGTTTCGGTGGTGTAACCGAAGGCCTGCATGCGCTCGAGCAGCGTTTCCGGATGGAAGCCGTGCGGCTCCCTGTTCGGCGACAGGTCGTTCAGCTTGATTTCCTGGTTCTTCAACCATTGCGCGTAAGGACGACGGGCTGCGAAATCGGCCTTCAGGTCCTCATCGGAAATCAGTTCGCCTTTGTCGAAATCGATCAAAAACATTTTACCCGGCTGCAGGCGCCCCTTGAATTTGACGTTGCCCGGATCGACATCGAGCACACCGACTTCGGAGGCCATTATGACGCGGTCATCATGCGTCAGGTAATAGCGGCTCGGGCGCAAGCCGTTGCGGTCGAGCACCGCACCGATATAGCGCCCATCGGTGAATGCGATCGAGGCAGGACCATCCCAGGGCTCCATCAAGGCGGAATGGTAGCGATAGAAAGCACGCTTGGACTCGTCCATATTCACATCTTGCTGCCAGGCCTCGGGCACCATCATCATCACGGCTTCCTGCAACGTGCGGCCCGACATCAGCAAGAATTCGAGGACGTTATCAAAAGTACCGGAATCGGAGCAGTCTTTTTCGACGATCGGAAACAGTTTCTTGATGTCATCGCCGAACAGGTCGGATTTGACCACACCCTGGCGGGCTGTCATCCAGTTCTTGTTGCCAAGGAGCGTATTGATTTCGCCGTTGTGGCTCATGAAGCGGTTGGGCTGGGCGCGGTCCCACGACGGGAAGGTATTCGTGCTGAAACGCGAATGCACCATCGCCAGGTGGGCGGTATAGTCCTGCTGCTGCAGGTCAAGATAGAACGGTTTGACCTGGTGCGC
>JARFQK010000399.1 GCA_029287815.1 Gammaproteobacteria bacterium | reverse complement strand
AAAGCGCGAGGCTCAGCCAGGGATTTTGACGCACGATTTATTCGGCTTGGCAGTAGAATCAATGTGTCGTTTTTCGGCTGAGGAAAAGTCCTGTGGCGTCAAACATCGACAGTGGATTCGCGTATCTGGAAAGAAACGCGGGCGTTACATCGTGGCAACTTCGGCCTGAGGGAGAGCCGGTCTTAAACTTCGTGAAACCGTTACCCGCTCCTTGGCTGCTGGTCGTAGTCAATACGGCGGTCGCTCCGATGTTGAATGCTGATGTTCTGCCCGGGCTCAGTGCGCTGTCGGAGTCGATCGTGCGCGAATCAGCCATCGCCTTTGTGAACTCGACAACCTCGCCCGGGCTTGAGGGAGCGACGCTGGATGTAGACGACGGTACCCGGCAATCCGAGCAATGGCGATCAAGTCTTGGTTTTGCAGCGGAATTCACACTGAAAAGACCGATCTTTAATGGCTACTGGGGCGTGGGCATCATTGGCGGTTCGCTGAGCGACCAGTCCGAGTTCGTTGCCGACAACGGCCAAACAGTGCAACTGGACTTAACGCGCGAAGTCGTGGCGTTGCGTGGATCCTTTGGGCTCAGTCTTCCGATCAACCAGTATGTCAAGATTCGGCCTTATTTGTCTCTGTCGGTGTCGGACCTGCAAACAGAGAGTATTGTCGGTGGCTTGTCTGACCTGCCCGCTCCCGATCCACAAACAACCACTGCAGTGTTCAACACCAGCGCCCAGATGTTATCGACCACAGGTTCCGTCGAAGCGCTGTTCTCGCGTTGGTACGGAGAGAAGCGGCTGGAATTGTCGGTCCACTATCATTTGATACACACCGACGCGATCAGCGAGGATAATCCGGTGCTGCAGACCAAGGCCTGGAACGATGTGTTGCAGTTGAAAAGCAGGTACAGCGGCCCTACAGGTCTGACCAGTCTCGGCAGATCATGGCGTTGGCTGCTGTACGCCAATCATACGAATTTTGTCAGTCAGAAGAAAATCTCGCTGGGCTATACCAGCCTGTTCGAATTCGGCGGCGGTATGGAATGGCGTATGAATATCAAGCCGCTAGACTGGTTCGGCTGGCAAATGCTGGGCATCAAGGCCGGCGTGATCACCAGCGAACATGTTGAGGGCTACTTTCTGGGTATGACTGCAAGTTGAGCGTGCCAAGGACTCTGTATGCGTGTGGCTGCCTGTTGCTCAGTGCCTGTGTGCAAGCGCCTGTATTCGAGACGCATAACCACGCTGTGCTGAGATCCAATTATCCAGTCGTGCGGCTCAATGGTGAAGCCATCGAGCCCTCATACCGACTCGATCTCGCCGCTGGCAGCACGGTTGCAGTGATCGTCTACAACACTTACCAATTTGATTACCACTGCGCCTTCAACTGGGAAGCAAAATCCGGAGCTGTCTATGAAGTCACAGATCAGGAAAACAGATATCCTCTGACGCTTTATCGCTGGGTCAGAACCAACAGCCTGTGGGCATCTAGGCTGGAGCCCACGGACCCACTGGATTGTGTGAAAAAGAGAAGAGGATCGGCGTGAAAGAGATCATGATGAATTAGTCCGCAAATAACGCAAACCACGCAAATAATGCAAGCGAAGACAAAGGCTGTTTTTGCGTTATTGGCGTTTTTCGCGGACTCATGTTCCCCGTCATCATTCAGCAAAGAAGTAACGTAGGGTGCGCCGTGCGCACCGTAAAATCGCAGTTTCTGTATCGGAGTCTCTCGCTAGTCAATCAGGTCAAGCGTGCGTCAAGACCCACGGGTCTTACTTAGGCTGTTCCTGCCTATCGTCTTTTGGCGTTTCCTGCAACACCAATTTTTTCTCTGCTTTCTCGGGCACGTCCTTTAGATGCACATCACGTTGCGGGAACGGTATTTCGATGCCCTCTTCTCTGAACGCTTTATCAATCGCGAAGTTCAGGTTGCTGATCGTGCTCAGGCGGCGGTCGACATCGTAGAGGTGCACGCGTAACTCGAAATCCAGTGAACTCTCACCAAAGCCGCGGAACAGCACAAGCGGTTTCGGCGAAGTACCGTCCTTGACGACCAGGTCATTGTCCTCGGCGACCTGCGTCAGTATGTATCTGACCTTTTCGGTATCGCTGCCGTAAGCAACGCCTACCTTGACGATGGCTCGACCTCGGATATCGTCCAGCATATAGTTGGTCACCTGGTTGGAGATCAGCTCAGAGTTCGGCACGATCACATCTGAACGATCGAAGGTAATGATGCGCGTCGAGCGGATATTGATGTCCTTAATATAACCTTCGGTTGTACCGACCTGAACCCAGTCACCTCTTCTGACCGGCCTTTCGAACAACAGGATCAGACCGGAAACAAAGTTGTTGACGATGTTCTGCAGGCCAAAACCGATACCGACTGACAAAGCACCGAATATAATTGCGATATTGCTGAAATCGAATCCTGCGACCGAGAGCGCGACTAAAACAGCAGCGAGGAACATCAAATAGCCGGTGATGGTGACAATGGCTTCACGACCGCCGCGTTCGATCGATGTCTTCGGCAGCCAGTTCGTTTCCAACTGACGCTTGATTGCGCCGGTAGAGGCGATGATTAGCGCAAAGAATAATAACGAGAGCAATATCTTGCTCGGAACAATTCTGAAATCACCGATGGTAAACCCGTTGACCAGATAACCGCGGGTGTGCTCGATGATCGAACCACTCGGATCGAAAAAATTGATTGTGATCAGGGCAAATCCACCCCAGATCATGATCGTGGTCAGCAGCCGTATCCAGACGAGACCGGGCAGGACTTTTTTCTCCCCGACGCCGAGCTTCTCATGCAGGCGCTGTGTCCAGCCATAAGTCCCGTCGTCCATCGCATTGAACAGGTCCCTGAATAATCTCGAGATACCGACAGCAACAGCGAAGGCGACGAAAATCGCCATGATGTATTGACGGCCGGTCAGGCCGATATTCCTGTAGCCGGACCATTCTGCAACCAGCGTCATCGCGATGGCGATAATCATCAGGATGAACAGCCAGCGAAACTGCTTCAGTTTTGGTGAGCCGAACAGGACCGTGAACAGCAAGATCAGGTTGACCACAACCAGCAGCGCAAAAACATCCCTCAGCAGCAGGCGATTGAGTTCGGGAATGCTCTTCGAAAAAATTGTGTAAAAGGCCATGTAGCCGAGGAAGAACAAGGATGCCAGTATCTGCAGCCGACGATGAAGCTTCTTCGGAATACCGGGTGTGAAATCGATGAACGTGCGAGCCGGTTTTACCGGCGAAAATATAAAACGAACACCCGCCAGGAACGCCATATAGATCAGAAAACCGATCGCTAGGGTGGTTATGAACGGCGTCGGTGTTATCTGGCGAGTTGTCAGATATAGAATCAATGCGGTAGCCGCGGCGCCAAACAACCACGGCGAGTAACGCGCAAAGGTTGTTATTGCAGCGCGCGACAGATTTTCGGCGAAATCATCCTCGAGCCAGTCGATCCTTTGTTCAAGCTTGCGCAGAAAACGGCGTATCCACATACCGATTATGATTGCCACAATCACGATCAACAGATCAGCGACAACCATGGGGGTATCGAGATGCCGAAGACCCGCATGTTTCCAGAAAAAAGTCCCCGAGTCGGCGATG
>JARFQK010000191.1 GCA_029287815.1 Gammaproteobacteria bacterium | reverse complement strand
AGTAGGGCGCCACCGCAGGACGGCTTGTTCAGCTGAGATACACAAGCCAGTCATTCAACACAGCTAGAGCTGCAACCCAGACAGAAGCGGCAGGCTGCTGCTTGGCCAGCTGGCTGGGATTGGGCTGTAAAAGCATAAATCCTGGATTGGTGAGCGCGGTTTTCGGTGAGATGATGATGGAATTCGGAGGGAATTCGTCATTTGGGCTGAGTGAATGGCAATTACCGACTGGCTAAAAACAATTGATACTTGGGTAACAGGGCTTTTATCCTTCTTATACTCCGACGCTAAAACCGATGCGATCCAGCTGCAGCACCGAATAGTCAAATAGTCAGACTTGAGCTTGTTCAGCATTGTTGATTGGTCTATTTTCCTGCGATCATGGGAAATTTGTGTCTAATCTATGTAAAAATTGTCATTACTGAATATTATTACTACGTTCGTACGAATTATATGGCATTTTCAGAGATAATAGGCCAGAATTAGAATTAATTCCTATGATCGTGGTAAGCGATTTGGTATGAATGATATAAATGGTCAGGCGCTTCAAAACTTAGGGCAGCGTATTCGCTCAGAACGTAAAAACCAAGGGCTTAGCCAAACAGAGTTGGCGGACCTTAGTAATACGAGTCTAAATTTTGTGAGTCAACTTGAGGCCGGTAAAGTCACTGCCCAATTGAATAAGGTCTTGGATGTGATGAATACACTGGGGCTGCAGTTTCGAGTCGAAATAGGTCAGGAGCGAATCGTCAGTGATGCTTTCAAAGGCGACTAATGATTAACAACGCCAAAGACATCACCGAGCTTAAAATCTTTCGCCAAAATGTCTTAGCGGGATATCTGCGAAGAACTCAACATGGTTGTGCTTTTGATTTTGATAATGAGTTTCTTAACAATCCACGATTTCATGGATTGTCATATCAAATGCCAAAAACTAGGGAGTCGATTGTTCATGCGGGTGTAAATCTTCATCCTTTCTTTGCTGGGCTTTTACCCGAGGGATTGCGCCTGCGCTTATTGGTTAAACAGTTAAAAACATCTGAGGATGATCTTTTCACACTTTTTGCAGCCGCCGGCACAAAGTCTGTGGGTGATGTTTATGCCGCAACAGAAGATTTAATAATACCTGATATCGAAGCACCTGCTTTAGACGAAGTTAATTTTTACAAATTCTTTTTTGAACAAGCCGAAGCAGGGCATCTGGAATTGACCAGTGACAGCATTGCTGGTGTTCAAGAAAAAATGTCAGCTTCGATGATTAGTCTTCCGTTGCATATCGCTGAAAGTCATAAATCATACATTCTTAAACTCAATCCAGAAGATAAACCCAATCTTGTTCAAAATGAAAAGATATGTCTGGCATTGGCTCATCACTGTGGTATCCGAGTTAACAATGCCAAACTTATTTATGACAAAAACAGAAACCCAGGATTACTTGTGGAGCGATTTGATCGCATTGAGGGTGATAATTTGCAGGTGAGCTTAATGTTACACCAAGAGGATGCCTGTCAATTTCTTGATTACTATCCCGCAGACAAATACCGATTGTCTTTCCGCGAAATTGCCGAAGGCATGGCCGAGATTTGTTCGGCGCCTAAGATTGATTTATTACGCTTGTTACAGATTTACGCTTTTTCGTATCTTATAGGTAATGGGGATCTTCATGCTAAAAATATCAGTTTATATACCGATTCAAAGTCAGGGCGAATCAGTTTAACGCCTGCCTATGATCTGCTGACAACCTATATTTATAAAGACCATCATATGGCGCTGAAACTAGATGGTCGAGATGACAATCTGAAACGTTCTAATTTTATTGCTTTTGGAACTCGACTAGGTGTTTCAGATAAGGCTATTAATCAGATGCTAAATAGACTCCTGACCAAGTTCAAAAAACACGGGCATATGCTTTACACATTTCCATTGACAGAAAAACAAAAATCGCTTTTAAAAACAGTAGTGAAGAAAAGAGCTGAAGATTTAAGTTAAAGTTATCACTTTGAATTCCCTATAGAACAGAGCCTGGGCGCACCGTTCGTCGATCATTTAATCAAAACGTTTCGAAAAACATCTCGCCGGACCCTCAAGCGGGATGACATGGTGGACGCTTTTGAGCGAATGCACAGCCACCCGTGCTTCTTTCGCAACCTCATCGAAGTACTGCTCCTCGATACAACACTGTCGATCAATGAAAGTGTCGAACGTGTCAGGCACCGTGTCGCGATCGAATTGGGCTAACCAGAGACCTGGTTAGCTTTGACACCCAATCAACGCGCCACCGCCCAGGCACTTGCTAAGGGCATGACCAAACCCTTTAGTCAGGCCTGTCGCAAAGCAATTGCAAAGGCCTTGGCTGAAGACTTACCCTCCACAGCTCGCGTCCAAGCAGCTCTGCGCAAGCTAAATAAGCTGGGGCTGGCCGACACGTATACCGGCAGGTGGGCGCTTGATGATCCCGAGTTCGCGGCCTGGGTGCGCGAAACGCAAGGACGGACATAACTCTGCGTAGGTGACGCTCACCGCATCGGGTAAAAAAGTCTGTGTTCTAGCCTATGCCTCCGATATGCTTTGCTGGAATGCCTGTTCGGTGCTCTATGGCGCAGCCGAATGCGAAGCCAAGCGGCGCTCATTCCAGAAGATCATAGCCTACGTGTTCGCATCCGACGTCGACACATCCCTCATCAGAGTTGCAAAGTTGACAAGGTCGATTGATATGTCCTAACGGCTTCAAATTTTAGATTTACTCCATAGTCATTACCCCAGTTTGCATTAGCCTTCGGCTCAGCGCTAGACTGTACCAGAAAATCGTCACGCAAGGATGCAGCTCATGTCCACGAGCGCCGCGGCAGGAAGCCGCGACATGGAAGCTGGCGCGTATCGCTATCAGCGCCACCAGCCCGAAAACAACCCGCTTTACCGGATAATTGAAACTCATTATCCGGAATTCAGCTGTGGCTACGAAGAACATCGTCCGTATTGATTCCGTTGACTTTTTTGCAGAACCTCCAGGCATGAGAACTATCGCCCTTCCCCTACTGTCCACCCTACTCGGCCTGTTCCAGAGCCGTGCACAGTTTCTACTCGACCGTCTCCTTGTTGGCGCATAACTGCCTGTTGCTAAACGCTAATATTAGATGTTGCGAAAAGACGGCAACCGACCCATTAGAGACTGTTAGCCAACTCTAATATTCTTGTGTCGAACAGACCCGCAGGCCGGGCGAGAAGACGCAACACCGGTTGCAAGCCATGCAGCGATGAGCTGGGCGCAACGCTTGAAGCGGCTGTTCGATATCGACATCGAAACGTGCAGCGTCTGCGGCGGCAGCATGAAAATCATCGCTGTTATCGAGGACCCAGTGGTGATCAAGAAGATATTGACACACCTGCGCAGCAAACGCCGATTGTCGAACCCGACCGCTTGGCGCAGAGGAGGGCGCTAACGCAGGACGACATGTTCAGCTGAGATACGCAAGCTGGTCAAACAACACACCCTCGGCTCCGACCCTGACAGAAGCGGCGGGATGCCGTCGGGCCGGTTGGGTGATCCCGGATACCAAAGATGAGTTTACCTAGATACCGGCTCAGCCATGTAACGACGCAGCAGGATCTTGCTTGCCTCGATCACGACCATGATGAACAGGCCGATGGCGGCCACGAGGGCCAAATCGGCCGTAGAGGGAACAGTAATACCGAATGCTTGCCTCACCGCGGGGAATTGCACAAGTACAGCGATCAGCGCCAGCTCCCAGGCCAGGGCGATGATGAGCCATTTGTGCGGTGGGGCAGTAAAGATACTGTACACCAGGGACCGACAGTTGAGGGCGATGACAAATTCGACCGAAATAAACATGAAAAACAGCATCGTCCGTGCCTGCTCCAGGTCGTCAATGTGGCTGAAAAAAATCCACAGGTAGATTGGGACCTCGATGACAACCGCTCGCACAATGAACGATTTAACATCCCAGCCGAAGACACTTGCATCCGGTCGCCGCGGCGGTCGCGCCATAATATCCGGATCCGGAGGCGCCACACCGAGGGCTAAAGCCGGCAGGCCGTCTGTCGCCAGGTTGAGATAAAGAATTGCCGCCGGCAGCAGCGGCAGAAAAGCTGGGCCCAAAAGCAGAACAATGCCGCCGATGACCACGACCTCGGCGATATTCGATTCCAGCAAGTAGGCCAGGTACTTCTTGATGTTGTCGTAGATCCAGCGCCCCTGCTTGATCGCATTGACGATCGTCGAGTAATTGTCGTCGGTCAGGATCATGTCTGCCGCCTCACGCGCAACGTCCGTGCCCGAGATGCCCATGGCGACGCCGATATCGGCGTGCTTTAGCGCGGGGGCGTCGTTCACGCCGTCACCGGTCATTGCGACCACCTGCCCCCTGGCCTTCCAGGCCCGTACAATTTTGAGTTTGTCCATCGGTGAGACACGGGCATAGACGGTGACGCGTTCAACTATCCGCTCTAGCTCGGCAGCCGACATATCTGCCAGTTCGTCACCGGTAACCACCAGATCACCAGTGCCGTGAATGCGAAGTTCGCGGGCAATGGCGGTAGCGGTCAACTGGTGGTCGCCAGTGATCATTACGGTTCGAATACCGACCTGCTTGCAGGTCTCGACCGCAGCCAGGACCTCGGCCCGCGGCGGATCCATCATACCGGCCAGTCCCAGAAAGACCATTCCAGACTCCAGCTCGTCGTCATTCGCGGGTCCGGATTTTTCCAGTACACGGTAGGCCAAAGCCAGCACCCGAAGTGCATCGCCGGCCATGTTGGCATTGTTCTCCAGAATGAGCGCGCGTTCCTGGTCGCTGAGTTCGCGAATGGAAGCGCCTTCGGCGATCCGGTTGCAATGCGCGACCACCGTTTCCGGCGCACCCTTCATGAACGCGATCGAAGCACTTCCTCCCCACTCGTGAGTGGTTGTCATGCGCTTGCGCTCTGAGCTGAAGGGGACCTCTCGAATCCGCCGGTGTTTTACACGTGTTTCTGCAATGCCCACGCCGGCCTTTTCAGCCGCCACCAGGAAGGCGGCCTCCGTCGGATCCCCCTTGATTGTCCACTGGTCACCGTCTCGGATCAGCTCAGAATCATTGCAAAGCAACCCCGCCTGCAGTAACAGTCGTAACGACTGATCCTGCTCGGTCATTCCTCCCGGTAGTTGCAAGCTGCCTTCCGGTGTATACCCTGCCCCGTTCACGTCAATCATTTGTTGATTGCACAGAATCTGGCGAATGGTCATTTCACCGCGGGTGAGTGTGCCGGTTTTGTCACAGCAGATTACAGTTGTACAGCCCAAGGTCTCCACCGCAGGCATCCGCTTGACCAGCGCGTTTCGCTTTGCCATCGAGCGCATGCCGATTGCAAGCGCGCCGGTCACGATGGCCGCCAACGCTTCAGGCACGGCAGCCACCGCCAGGGCCACCGCGAACATGATCATTGTCAGCACGAAATCGAAATCGAGTGAATCAGAAACAGCGCCGCGGATAACGCTAATGATCGCAACAAGGGCGCAGACAGAAAACGATATGACGGCCAGCCACGTGCCGATCTCGGCAGTGCGTTTCTCGAGTGGGGTGTCGCCGACTTCGACCGCTGCGACCTCGCTCGCAATGTGGCCGAATTCGCTCTGCATACCGGTCGCCGTCACGACGCCTCGACCCCGACCGTAGGTAACGGTCGTGCCACCGAAAACCGTGTTACTCCGCTCGGGTACCGGAACATTCTGAGGCAGCGGCTCTGTCTGTTTGGCAACCGGTGCCGATTCGCCGGTCAGCGGCGCCTCGTCACAACGCAGCGAATGCACTTCGATCAGGCGGATGTCAGCGGCAACCCGGTTGCCCGCCTCGAGCAGTACGATGTCCCCGCGCACCAGCACTCTCGACGCGACTTCCAGCTTATCCCCATCCCGTAACACCGATACCGTGGGTGAAAGCATGCGTTTGAGCGCTTCGACGGCCCGTTCAGCTCGGTATTCCTGAAAAAACCCGAGCAGCGCGGAAAACAGGACGATTATCAGGATAATCACTGCGTCGACCATTTCACCAACGAGTGCCGAGAGCCCGGCCGCGGCGAGCAAAACAATGATCAGAATGTTGCGGAACTGACCGAGCAGCAGAGCTAACGGTGAAATACCCTCAGCGACAGTCAATTCATTGTAGCCCTCGGCCTCCAGGCGTTTTTCGGCGTCCTCTAGGTTCAGACCAGTATCGGCATTAACCTCCAGGTGCCTCAGAACCGTTTCCGTATCCAAGCTATGCCAGGGTGTTATCGTTTGGTCCAGGTGCTCGGATGAATTGTTCTTGGCTCGTTCGGAATGCGACATCGCTGGGTGCCAGGCTAAATAAAGGGACTTGAAGATCGTCGAGATTGTATGGCTGGTCTTAACTGTGATGCACTAGCGAGCTGAAACTGACCAGTCATAAAAATCGACGATACAGTTCACCTCATATCATTCCCCCAGTGTTTCAACAGTCAGCGGACGCAAGCTGATCGCATTGTCCCGCGCACGGTTGCGCGAAATTTCGTCAACAGCTACGAAACCTCTATCGCTCAGATAGCCGTCAGGGCTGATGGCTCGTTCACTGGTCAATTCATATAAAAAATTTTGCAGTCCCGAGATAGCATCGATGTGCTGGTTTTTCACGTAAATGTACAGTGATGTGGTCAGTGGATACTCCCTCATGTGCATCGTTTCAATCGTGGGTGATTTTCCATTGATACTATGGGCGAGCAAAGCATCCTGGTTGCGCTGGTACATCATAAAGTCGACCACTGCGAGTGCGTTGGGATTTTCGCGTACCCAGTCGATAATGCGTGCCTCGTTCTTCAGGCCAGCGTGGAAGGCGTTGTCTGTGCGTAAACTTCGGCAGATTCTGTAACGCTTGTCCTCATTTAGAGCGGCCATTTGCGGTAACGCTACGCAGGAGGATGCCATTACGTTCTCCAGAAAGCCGTACATGATCGGCGAATCCTCGGCCGGACCCATGACCTCGATGGGTATCGAAGGCAGACCCGGGTTGATGTCTGACCAGCTTTGGGTGTTATTGCGAATGATTGCGCTGCCGGCGACGACTTGTCTCGCCAGGGCACGGTGAAGATCGATTGGGCGCAAGTTCATGATTTCATGCTCTTTACTGCTCACCAACACGATTGCGTCCAATCCAAATTCGACTTCAGTGACACTGGTCACGCCGTTCTGTTTGCATGTTTGCAACTCAGCGGCGGTCATCCTGCGTGACGCAACATTGATGTCCGGATGCTGAAATCCGACACCAGCACAGAAAAGCCCGAAACCTACGCCTGTGCCAGTGGGCACTATCGTTGGCGGTGGAAACGCCCAGTTCTGCGCATAGCGTTTGGCAACCTGCTCGGCAAATTCCAGCACCACGGGAGAGCCAACGATTCGAACAGAGTCTCGCGCGAAGGCAAGATTTGTCCAGATATACGACGTAAAAAGACAAAAGAGAATCGTTAAGCGTGAAAGCAAGCGTCTTTTCATGGCAGGCCTCTGTAGGAGCAGAAAATACTAAGCGAACCACGCATTGTCAGAAATTGGTGTTACATTTTTGTTACGAACCGCCAATGAATTGGCGTTTTACCGTGCTGGTGTTTCATCACGCACCGTTGAATATTCCTTTTTTCACGAAGCCGCAGTGACAATATCATCTTCAATATCGCGTTCATATTTTTTTAGAGTAATCTTCACGTGTTCGTAACAGCGCTGTAACACACGAGCAGCAAGATTCCATCCCCATGTTCTTATGAATTAGGGGAGGGGTACCGAATGAAACTTAATCGAGCAATCCTGTCGCTGTCGTTCGTTGCACTGATCGTCAGTGTGTCGGCTTACGCTGGTGACGATGAGCACAAGCGGGGCAAGTATTCACGATTCAATCAGGGAGACGATGGGCACGCTTGGCACCAGCAAAAAAGACATGGCGATCACGATGACGATCGTGTCGAGGCCCAATTGGGCCCCCGCCCGTTTTATCTAGTCAACGACATGGACCCCGGCAAACTCAAGAAGGCCCTTAAGCAGTGTGAGGATGGCCCGTTCTACCGTTCCGATTTTTCGATCGGCCACCGCGGGGCGCCGCTACAGTTCCCCGAGCACACCAAAGAATCGTATCTGGCTGCCGCGAGAATGGGTGCGGGCATCCTCGAATGCGATGTGACGTTCACAAAAGACCACGAGCTGGTCTGTCGCCATTCGCAGTGTGACCTGCACACGACCACGAACATCGTCGCGGTCCCCGAGCTGGAAGCCAAATGCTCTGAGCGGTTCGTGCCCGCCGAATACAGTACGACTGGCGAACTGCTCACGCCAGCATCCGCAAGATGCTGTACCAGCGA
>JARFQK010000338.1 GCA_029287815.1 Gammaproteobacteria bacterium | reverse complement strand
CGTTAACGTCGGGCGTGTTGTTGGCTGGCATATTATTCCCGTAGCAGCTGTTTGCTTTTGAGATCACGAATTCTGGATGGTCGACCGCTGCAATTATGATTGGATATCAACATCGCATCAACCTGACCATGGAAATAACGGTGGAGTTGTAATGCGTTCAACGCGGGTGGCTTTCCTGCCGGGTTGGCGCTGGTCGAGACCAGCGCATGACCGAGCTGATCGCACAAGCGAATAACAACCGGGTGTGTACTGATGCGTATTGCGATCGTGTCGCGATCACCCGTGATCCAGCGAGGTGCGGTGATTTTTGCCGGGACAATCCAGCTGGTCGGTTGCTGCTCACCAACGATAATGGCACGGTCTACGGGGTCAGGTACATCAATCAAGGCATCGAGCTGCGCCAAACGGGAGGCGAGCAATATCAGTCCCTTGCTGGCGTCGCGGCCTTTCAGCTCATTGATCGCAGCGACAGCTCTGGCGCCGAGCGGATCGCAGCCGAGGCCATAGACGGTTTCAGTCGGGTAGGCGATCACGCCGCCCTGGCGGATACAATGTGCACTGAAGCGAATCGCGAACTCGGAGGCCACTGCTGTCAAGTTCAGGATTTTTTCTTAGCTGTTTTCTTCTTCGCCGCTTTCTTCTTTACGGTCTTCTTTTTAGCGGTCTTTTTCCGCGCCACTTTCTTTGCGGAGGCGGTCTTTTTCTTCACGGCTTTGGTCGCGACCTTCTTTTTGCCGCCTTTGCGCTCTGGTGCGGCTGCCAGCAGTTCTTCGCACTCCTGCAGCGTAAGGTCCTTGGGTTCCTTGTCCTTTGGGATCTTTGCGTTTTTGACCCCATTGGTAATATAGGGGCCGAACCGACCATTCAGCACTTCGATGTCGGTGCCGTCGAACGCTTTGATGAATTTGTTCGCGTCGAACTCTTTCTTGGCGTTGACCAGTTCCATCGCTTGTTCATGGGTGATGTTATAAGGATCGACACCCTGGTCTTGATAGGCCTTGTTGATAGAGACGAATTTGCTGCCGTATTTCACGTAGGGCCCGAAGCGTCCGTAATTGGTACTGAGCTTTTCACCTTCCGGCGTCTCACCGAGGTCGCGCGGTAACACGAATAGGTCAAGGTAATTGTCTTCGGTCACCTCGGTCATTTTCATGCCGGGCCGAAGGCTGGCGAACTGCGGCTTCTCTTCGTCATCCTTGTCGCCAATCTGCACAAAGGGTCCGTAAGGCCCCATCCGAACGCTGACCGGTTTGCCAGTTTTCTTGTCCGTGCAGATGAATTTTGCTTGTGCAACCTCGGCGCGGC
Source organism: Gammaproteobacteria bacterium (assembly GCA_029287815.1). Classification (GTDB taxonomy): domain Bacteria; phylum Pseudomonadota; class Gammaproteobacteria; order SZUA-229; family SZUA-229; genus JABDQW01. The sequence continues at coordinate 5,386 of JARFQK010000338.1, read as the reverse complement.
TGACATTGGCATCCTTGTCCTCGACCTGTTTGATGAACGGCTCCCAGAAGTTGCGCATCAATGGAATCCAGTCTTCTTCGCCGCGCGAGACGCTGTCGAGTTCGTCTTCGAGTCTTGCGGTGAACTCGTAGTCTATATAATGAGTGAAATGTTCGGTCAGGAAGCCGTTGACGATGCGGCCTATATCGGTCGGCGTGAAACGACGGCTTTCGAGTTCGACGTATTCGCGATTGACCAGGGTGGAAATAATGCTGGCATAGGTCGATGGACGGCCGATGCCGTATTCCTCCAGGGTTTTCACCAGGCTGGCTTCGGTGAATCGGGGTGGTGGCTGCGTGAAATGCTGATCGCTGCGGATGTCGAGCAGCTTTATGCTTTGACCTTCTTCCATGTCCGGAAGAAGCCTGTTTCTGTCCTCCCCGCGTCGGTCATCATCGATATCTTCGGTGTAGACTTTCATGAAACCTGGATGTTTGATGGTCGAGCCGTTTGCGCGAAAGTTGTTGCCATCACCACAAGCCAGATCAACAGTGACGGTGTCGAGCGTCGCATGGATCATCTGGCAGGCCATCGTGCGCTTCCAGATGAGCTCGTACAGGCCAAACTGATCGGGCGTCAGATGTGGCTTGATATCGGCCGGCCGATGACGGGCAGACGTGGGCCGAATCGCCTCGTGCGCTTCCTGGGCATTCTTGGATTTTGTCTTGTACTGACGTGGAGTTTCGGGCAGGTAATCCTTGCCATAGCTCTGCGCGATGAGTTCGCGTAACTCAGTGATGGCCTCACCAGCGATATGAACCGCGTCGGTGCGCATATAGGTGATCAAGCCGACGGTTTCCCCGCCGATGTCGATGCCTTCGTACAGTTGTTGCGCCGTGCGCATCGTGCGCTGTGCTGAGAAACGCAGTTTGCGGGCAGCCTCCTGTTGCATCGTCGAAGTCGTAAACGGCGGACTGGGGTTGCGCCGAGCTTCCTTTCTTTTTACCTGGCTGACGACCAGTTCACCATCGGCTGCGGCCAGCAAATGGTCTCTGGCGGCAACAGCATCCTGCTCGTTGGTGAATGTGAACTTTGTCTCAGGCGCCGGCTTTTCGCCCTCTTTCTTGATGGGTTTATCGACAACCTTCTCGTGCTGGAAGGTGGTAAGCCTGGCGATGAATGGCTGCGCGTCTTTCTCCGCATCAGCGGCGATGGTCCAGTATTCGACTTCCTTGAAACTCTCAATTTCCTGCTCACGCTCAACGATCAAGCGCAGGGCCGGGCTTTGAACGCGGCCGGCGGACAGGCCGCGCTGCACCTTTTTCCACAACAACGGTGACAGATTGAAACCGACCAGGTAGTCCAGGGCGCGGCGCGCTTGCTGGGCATTGATCAGATCGTTGGACAATTCGCGTGGATTTTCAATCGCCTCGATGATCGCGGGCTTGGTGACCTCGTTGAACACGACGCGGTGCACGGCCTTGTGCTTCAGCATGCCATCATCCTTGAGCAGCTCATACAGATGCCAGGAAATCGCTTCGCCTTCGCGGTCCTGGTCCGTGGCCAGGTAGAGCGCGTCAGCATTTTTCAGTGCTTTCTTGATCGCATTGATGTGTTTCTCGTTCTTTTCGATGACTTCGTATTTCATCGAGAAGTCGTGCTCCGGGTCGATCGCACCTTTTTTCGGCACCAGATCGCGCACATGGCCGTAGGAAGCGAGCACCTTGTAGTTCTTGCCGAGGTATTTTTCGATGGTTTTCGCTTTTGCGGGGGATTCGACGATAACGAGATTAGTGCTCATGAATTCCTGTCATGTCGCCTGCGACAAGTCGAGACGTGTTTTATTGTATGTATTCTATGTTTTCGTCAAACATAATGCTTTCCATCCAGGCAAAAGCATTTTCCTCACCGGGGTGGCTGTGCAGAACGATCAGAACGATCCATTTGAGTTGCTCTGTATCCAGTTCGTGGTCCAGCGCGATCACGCGGTCCAATATCAGTTCACGTGTGATCGGCGTCAATATACTGGCCTGTTCGAGATACATCAGGAAGCCGATTGACTCTTCGTTGAGTACCGCTTTCTCCTCTTCACTGAAGACACGTATGCTCGAATTGTTCACGGGCGCGTAGTTCGCGTCACCCTGGAGCAAGGCAAGGTCCTCCAGCCAGTTGAAGGCCTCGTCGATTTCCTTGTTCTGAAACCCCATTTCCTCGAGGCTGTTGGCGACCGTTTCGCGCGCGTCCAGGGAGTCGCTCTCTTCGTCCAGAAAGCGTTCAAAAAGAAACATCAGAACGTCGACTACCGTTTGCTTTATTACCATTATTGTTAAACCTGTATCAGGAAATCTTCGCTGATTTCCTCTGTTTCGGGTCTGCAAGCCGGCATTATCCCACGCGGGTATACCTGCCGCTTTCACTGACCACATAGCCCTCAAGCTCCAAAATCAATAGCATAGAAGCTACTTCCGGAGCAGCGAAGCCGCTGCGATCGACAAGCTCATCGATCGGCAACGGATCGTACGCGAGGCATTTGAGCAGTTTTTGGTGATCCGGGTCAAGTGTCTGAGCATGCGTATTCTCTTCCACCTGGCCCGCGCGCGTCTGCAGATCTGTCGGTAGCAGGGCGGATAATTCCTCGAGAATGTCGCTTGCGGTCTCAACCAGCTTGGCGCCCTGGCGAATCAGGCGATGGCAACCGCGAGCCAGCGGGTTGTGTATCGAGCCTGGTATCGCAAAAACTTCCCGGTCCTGCTCCAGCGCATGTTTTGCAGTTATCAGCGAGCCGCTGTTCAGGGCGGCTTCTACCACCAGGGTACCCAGCGAAAGCCCGCTTATGATTCGGTTGCGGCGAGGGAAGTAGGCTTTCAGCGGCCGCGTGCCGATCGGATGTTCGGACACGATCGCGCCGTTGTCGGCGATGTCCGCAGCCAGGTGGCGATGCGCCGCCGGATAAACGATGTCGAGGCCGTGAGCGACCAGAGCGACCGTGCCGCCAATGCCTTGGAGTGCCCCCTGATGGCTGGCGGCATCGATTCCACGCGCCAGGCCACTGGTGATCGTAATCCCGGCCGACGACAGGTAACGGGCGAACTCGTGTGCGGTCTTGCGGCCCGACGGCGTCGGATTGCGACTGCCTACCATGGCTAATTGCGGCAGCTGCAGGAAATCGGGGTCACCGCGGACAAACAGCAGCGGCGGAGGCGTCGAAATCGCCTTCAGCAGCTCCGGGTAACGGGCATCATTGAACGTGATCAGATGGTGGTCTGGCTGTTGTAACCAGTTGCGGTCTTGATCGAGTGCAGCAATCGGCGCATCGAGAATCGCGTGAACCAGCACGGTGTTGAGTCCGAGCTGGCCGAGGTCGGCCGGCCTGGCCGCAAACACCCTGTCTGGCGTGCCGAAAACCTCGAGCAGTCGATGATATATGTCCGGCTGCATGCCGGGCACTCGCAACAGTGCGAGCCAGTCGTCGCGTGTATTCATCCCTGAATAGTGTAACTTTTTTTCCGTTATTTCGGTGTTCGAACGATATCGTGTTTATGGATGACCCGTGTCGATTCCAGAACCAGTCCATAGCTGACCTGATCGAAGGCCCTGAAGATCATTAGCATACCACTGCGCACGTCAGGCAGGTCAAGCTCGACCTTCTTGCCGCGATTGTAATGATCATAAACCGATTGGCCTTTTGAATAAACCGCAAGCAAGTTACCGCTCTCGATGCCGTCTCGGCTGCCCTTATTGATCACAGCCACCTGCAGCTTCGCAACACCGAACAGCGCATCGGGTAGATGGATAATTTTGCCCTGAACGTCACGGTCGGGCAGTCTCGGGAAGAACAGGTTTTCGATCTTGCTCTTATCGGTCGGAAGCAGGCGGTCACCGTATAGTACTTCACGTTCGGTCGCGGTTAGCTCGCCGGTCGCTGGGTCGCCGTAGGAAGTGATCAGGGCTTCGCCGGCATAGATGGCCTCGTAGCCGAGGATTTCCTTGGTATCGGGATCTGACAGTTTTGCGCCTCTCCGCACGACGGTGTAGCGTACCCGCTCCTTGTCGATTTCGCCCCGAACATATATCTGATTGCCCTCTCCGAGGATCAGATGTGCGTCGTCACTACCAAGGATGTAAGGCGCACTTTCGACTTCTTCCTTCGTGATCACGCGTGGCTTGCTCAGGAATTGCCGGATCGCGTCGCCCGGTATCGTATCGATACTCTCTTCGATCGATTTAGTTCGTATCGTTGGCGACAACTTCACGACAGGTACCGGACCGGCTGCATCGGATACCACATTGATGGTTGCTTCGCCGCCACGGCTGACAACGATGCGCGGTTGACCATCGACATAGATCAAGGACAGCTGATCGCCAGGATAGATCAGGTGCGGATTTTCCACTTGAGGATTTTGATACCAGATCTCGGGCCAGAACCACGGGTCTTTCAAAAACAGGCTGGCGATGTCCCACAGGGTATCGCCCGGTTTAACCGTGTACTGCCGCGGATGCGTGACCTTGACGCTGGCGGCCAGTGCTTGCTCCCGGCTGGTTTGCTGCTGCGGCTCTTCATCTGCGAAAATGCTGCCAGAGTGCTGCTCCGGTTCGGCATATGCCGTCTCGTCGGGTTTCGTTGAGGATGAGCAAGCCGATAGCCCGGCAACCATCAACAGGGTTACAATGGAGGTTATGGCTGGGTGCACGCAAACTGAAGCGACGGATCTTTTCATTATTGTTGTTATCCCTATGGATAATCCGTGGTTTTCAATAGTCTAGTTGATAAACTGCTTTTTCAAGCATGTATGAAATGAGTGTAGCAGAAATAGCAGATATCGCTGTTTCTGCTGAAATTTAGATCGATATTCGTATGGCGTTATTAGAAATATTGCAATACCCCGACAAGCGGCTGCGCACAGTGGCCGAAGCTGTTGACGTGATCGATGATGCGACCAGGCAGCTAGTGGATGATATGTTCGAAACCATGTACGCTGCGCCCGGTATCGGGCTTGCAGCCACGCAGGTCAATGTCCACCGGCGCATCATCGTGATGGACTTGAGCGCGGAAAAGAACCAGCCTTTGTGCCTGATCAACCCTGAAATCATCAAGGCCGAGGGTGTTGAGCAAACCGAGGAAGGCTGTCTTTCGGTGCCGGATATTTTTGAGACCGTCGAGAGGGCCGAACGCATTGTGGTCAAGGCGCTGGATGCGCAGGGCAAGGAATTCACGCTGGAAGCCGACGGCTTGCTGGCCGTGTGTATCCAGCACGAGATCGATCATCTGGACGGCAACGTGTTCGTCGATTACCTTTCGCCATTAAAGCAGATGCGTGTGAAGAAGAAATTGCAGAAGGCGCGCCGTCAGGCAGCCATCCTTTAGCCCGCATTTCTCACCAGGCGGCGTTGCATTCTGATCAGTCAC
>JARFQK010000336.1 GCA_029287815.1 Gammaproteobacteria bacterium | reverse complement strand
GGCAACATGATTGCCGGGGATCAGGCCTATCTGTATGCACTGGCGGCCGAAAGCTGGAGCCGGCGCATCCTGAGAGACGACCGCGAAAACAGCGATATTGACCATCTCAACGAGAACTGGGCGATTGAATTGCCACCGATTCCGGTCGAAGGCGGTTTTATCAAAGGCAAGCTCACCGACCTGCAGGCCTGCCTGAACCTGAACAACCTGGTTACGGACGTTGCCGACGCGCCGGTAACTCGCACCCGGCTGGAACGGCTGCTGAGCATCCTCGAGATCGACGCCGGCCACGTTCAGGCCATGATCGACTGGCTCGACCCGGACCTTCAAACCACAATACCGGATGGCGCTGAGGACGTGCACTACATGAATCTGCAACGGCCCTATCGTACGGCCAACGGCCGCATGCTGAGCGTGAGCGAACTGAGGTTGATACGCGGATTCGATGATCCGGTCAATTACGATAGGCTGCGCCCTTATGTTTGTGCATTTGGCATTCCCGCCCCGATCAACATCAACACAGCATCGATAGAGGTGCTAAGATCATTGGCAGATGATTTATCCGCGAGCGATGTCGCAAACATCATCGAACAACGTAACGACGAAGCATTCAAAAGCATTGAAGAGTTCGCGAGCTTCGAAAATCTAAACCAGATCATTACCGACACGACAGGCCTCTCCGTCGATACGGAGTATTTCATGTTACAAACTATTACGACAATCGGGCAGGTGAGCGCAGTAACCTACAGTGTAATCCATCGTGACGAGAGGGGCACCACAAACGTGATCGCCCGAACTCAAGGGGTCTATTGAGATGGCAGACACGCTATTGATGCACTACGATCCGGCGCATCCACTGCATGCCACCTGGTCGCATGTCAACCAGCAAGGTGAACTGACCAGCAGGATAACGTCCGGTGCGATTGCAGACGCTGCGGCCGTTGCCGAGCAACACCGGGTGGTGGTGCTGATCGACAGCACTTACGTGCATCTGAATCATGTCATGCTTCCCACCACGAACCGCCAGAAAATGTTGCGCGCGATCCCTTTTGCATTGGAGGACCAACTGGCAGAAGACGTCGAACAGTTTCACTTTGTTGCTGGCAAACAGGAATCCGCCTACGGGACCCCGGTCGTGGGTATTCGTAGAGACACACTCGAGGCTCTGCTGAACAATTTCCGGGAAGCGGGTATCAGTGTCGACGCAGTGATGCCCGATGCGATCTGCTCGCCGATAGAAGATGGCCACTGGTCGATCGTATTCCATCACGGCAAGGCCCTGGTGCAGTTCGACGCGTTGATCGGCACCGTCATCGATAACGTCAATCTGCCGTTATTGCTACAGTCGAGCCTCAGTGAGGCCGAAAACAAGCCGGACACGATTACCTGCTACCACCTCGAAGGCGAGGAACCCGAGTTGCAGCTCGAGCGAATCGACCCCGAAATCCGCCGCGTGAACGTAGCCTACAATACGCACCCATTAGTGGTGTTTTGCGGCGCATACAATAGGGTCAGAGCGCTCAATCTACTGCAAGGCCAATACAAACCCAGACGCAAATCCACCGGGCAGTGGTACCGCTGGCGCCTGGCCGCATCGCTGGCCATTGTCTGGCTCGTGTTATACCTGGGCACAACCATTGTTGAAATCAATAGACTCAGCGCTATGAACCAGTCGCTGAGTGCCGAGATCGACAGTATTTACAAGAAAGCCTTCCCCGAGAGCCGGCGTATCGTCAACGCCCGCGCACAAATGGAGCAGAAACTTGATCAACTCAAAGGCGGCGGCACTGCCAGCGGCAGCCAGTTTCTGGCACTGCTGAGCGACTCGGCGACAATCCTTGCAAGTCAGCAGCAAATCCAGATTGAATCGATCGATTTTCGGAATAACCGCATGGATATCGGGCTGTCGACCACGGACCTGCAGTCGGTTGAAACACTGAACAAGGAACTCAACGCCCGCAGTCCGATAGCGGCCGAAATAACATCAGCGACATCGGAAAAAAACCGCGTCAAAGGCAACATACGTATGCAGAGGTCAGGGGCATGAAGCTGCTGGACGAGGGCCTGAGCTGGTACCGGGGTCTGCAGCAGCGCGAAAGGCTGTTGGTACTGGGTGCATCGCTGATGATTGCGTTTACTTTGTTTTTCCTGATCATCTGGGAACCAGTGCACAAGAATCTTGAGGAGCAGAGTCAAAGATATCAGGCACAACTCGGCGTCCTTCAATGGATGCAAAATGCCGCTGACGAGGTCAGGCGTCTGAAAGCCACGGGTGACCGCAACAGAGTCACGCGCAGTGATCAACCCGTCACCTTGATCGTCGAAAACAGCGCGGCAACAGCGGGAATCAAAGCCTACCTCAGTCGACTCGAATCGACGTCCGACAAGGGCGCCCGGGTCACGATCGATGCCGCTTCTTTTGATCAGCTGTTATTATGGCTGAATACGCTGCAGACACGCCATGGCATCACAGTGCGCTCTGCGAACATTGACCGCGATGACACGCCCGGCGGGGTCAATGCGCGTTTAACACTCAATCGCGAATGATACGCGCACGCCACTACATTGTTGTCGGCATTGCCGCCTATTTTGCTTTTCTGCTGCTATCGGTGCCGGCTGCTCCAGTGATCGGCTTGTTCAAAGACCGGCTGCCGGTGACGATTACGAACATATCCGGAACGCTGTGGAGCGGCAAAGCGAGCATCGTTATCACGAATAAGCTGATCCTGAATAATGCGCACTGGTCGTTCCTGCCGTCACGCCTGTTGCTGGCCAAGATCGCCTTTGATGTCGATGCAGACCTCAACAACAATCCATTGCAGTCGCGTATTTCTGCTGGCATGAATGGCAATCTTTCGATCGACGACCTGAGCACCAGACTGAACGCGGTCGACATCGCATCCATACTGGTGCTTCCATTGGGTGAGCTCTCCGGAGAATTCCTGCTGAAGATAAAGCATGCCACGTTTCAACCAGGATCCGTGCCAACTGTCGACGGCGCGATCAGCTGGAATGGAGCCGCCGTGACAATTGCCGAGACAGCCAGTCTCGGTAACGTATCGATCCAGGTCAGTGAAAGCGACGCATCGCCGTTGACTGCATACATCACGAACAAAGGTGGCCAGCTCGTGTTGAATGGTAATCTCACCACGGATGAGACGGGGCTGTATACGCTCAGACTATCAATGAAGCCGAATGCTTCAGCGAGTGACAATCTGATCAACAGCCTTGGCTTGTTCGCTAAGAAACAGCGCAGCGGGGAATTCATCCT
>JARFQK010000316.1 GCA_029287815.1 Gammaproteobacteria bacterium | reverse complement strand
CGGTCTCTTCATAATTCAGTAGCTGGCGCATGCGTCCGTTGCTGTGCCATTCCTGGACCGGGAGCCCCTTGCTGTAGTATTCCCCGCTGTTATAGATCTGGTCGATCAAGTAGCAGGGCGTGCGAAACTCATCCGGTGTTTTATCGACATTGACGCTCTGTTGTCCGGCAACGAGTTGCTGAAACGCCTGCAGCGAGGCCGCGACCTCCGGCAACAAACCCGGGACCAGCTGGATGTCCATACAGGTTTCAGCGGTCGGGCCGCTAACCGCGTCGACGCGGTAGCTGTAAACCGCTTTGCCGGCAACTTTTGGTGCAGCCTTCATCGGCTCGTAGACGATATCGATCTCGAAATCCGGCTCGAAATCAACTACCTGATAGTCTGGTATCACCAGCGTGGACTCATCGACATGGCTGACACTGAAGATCTTGTTGGCTTTGCGGTCGAACACAATGTAGCTGTCGCGATCGGAGTCGTCATCGATGCGCATGTGGTCGTCGGTGACCGTATACGTGACGCGATACGGCGCGACAGCTGGCTCGTACTCCTGGTAGTAAAGTCGTACTGCCTGGGATTGCTGCGCAGCAGCAGCGATCGGCCACACCAGAACCCCAGAAATCAGAATCAAGGTTGTTTTGACTACAGCCATCATAATCTGCGCTCTCTGCTCATGCTCATCGTGACCAATTCCTGCAACTCATCTTCAGTAAATCCTGCCCTGATTCTCGACACACGATCGAACGGACCTTGAACGTTGCCATTCATGTATTCTTTTACGAGCCCGACAAAAGCGACTGATGGAACCAGGCCTCGCTGTTGGCAAGCATAGCTGAACCAGCGCGTGCCGATCATGACATGCCCGATTTCTTCGGTATGGATAAGCTCGAGGACTTGGACCAAACCATGCTCGTCAATGTTCCTGAGTTTGCGTATCATGCCTGGCGTGACATCCAGACCCCTGGCCTCCAGCACCCGCGGCACCAACGCCATCCGAACCATGACGTCGTGATCCGTTTTCAGCGCCATTTCCCACAGGCCGTTATGCGCATCGTATGCTCCATAAAAGGAACCGTTCGCTTCAAGGTAATCGGCCAGCATTTCAAAATGACTCGACTCTTCTGCAGCGACGCGCAGCCAGTCTGAAACAAAGTCGTCCGGCATTTCCCGAAAACGGTAGACAGCATCCAAAGCAAGATTGATGGCGTTGAATTCGATATGCGCGATCGCGTGCGCCAGCCGCACCAAACCTTGTCTGGATTTAAAACCGCGCTTTGGCACTTTGTGCGGATTCACCAGACGCGGTTGCTCTGGTCGACCAGGCTCTGGAATCGGCTCTGGGCGCGTGCGTGAGGTTGTTTCCAACTCACCCCGACACCACCGCTGGTACAGGCGGCGCGTAGCCGCGACCTTTTGGAAAGGCTGCGTTATGTTGATACAGTCGCGGGTTGCGGTAAAAAGGTTAGTGTCCAAGTCTGACATGGACAGTATTCTAGCAAATACGAAAAGAAGCCCGCATTGCGGGCTTCTAGACTCGCGTCTGTCGAGTTGATCTCTCGATCTATTCCACTGTCAGCCTTGTCTTGTTTCTTTCAATCGTGCCAACGCCAATACCTTTTACGTTGGTCAGATCCTCTATCTTCATATACGGCCCATGCTGTTCCCGATAGGCAACAATCGCTTCCGCTTTGCTTTGACCTATTCCAGAGAGCTCACTGGATAGCGCCTCAGCGTCTGCCGTATTGACGTTGACCTGGGCTGCAAACAGTGCGCCTGAGATAGAGAATAAAACGAAGAGAAGAAATGCGTTCAGTGTTTTCATTTCGCGTCCTTGTGTTGTGGGTTAGTAGAGGCTGTAGATTAACCCGGCCAAGACGCGATCACAATTGGGAAATTTCTGAATTTATTGTCAGTAGTTTCTGAAGCGGCGCCTTGGCTTGAGTTATTGGCCTGCCGATGACCAGATAATTTGAACCCTGTCTAATGGCATCAACGGGCGACACAATGCGTTTCTGATCGTCCGCTGTATCTGACGGCAGGCGAATACCCGGCGTTACCAGCAAAAATCCGTTTCCGAGCGATGATCGTAGTTGCTGGGCTTCCTGTGCTGAACAAACGACACCATCAATGCCTTCGTGTTCTGCCAGCGACGCCAAACGATTGACCATTTCGCCAGGGCTGCGATCGATACCTACAGCGTGCAGATCCTGATCACTGCTGCTGGTTAATATGGTCACCGCGATCAGCAAGGGTGCATCCGATGCCGACAGTGCGTTACGCGCAGCGGCGAGCATAGCCGGCCCACCCAGCGCGTGCACATTGACCATCCACACACCCAGATCAGCTGCTGCCCTGCACGCCTTGGCGACCGTATTCGGAATATCGTGATACTTCAAGTCCAGAAAGACATCGTATCCAAGCGTGACGAGACGATTGACCAGCTGAGGACCGGTTCTGGTGAAGAGTTCCTTGCCAACTTTCAGCCGACACAGCTCTGGCTCCAATTGCTCCACCAGCTGCATCGTGCTGGCTTCGTCAGGAAAATCGAGCGCAACGATGATTCTTGGTTCGCTCATCAACACGCAGTCTCACAAGCGTAAGGTTTTACCGAGCCCCAGCTATGACAGCTCGGACATAGCCAGTAAAGTGTATTGGCCTTGAAGCCGCATTGTTTGCATTGATAGGCCGCTTGATCGACCTGCATCATTTCTACAGCACCCTTTAGTCCGTCCATCAGTACGGCTGTATCATCTTGTGAGTCTGGAGCACTGTAACTGACTAACTGCTGGATGCCGTACAAACTCGGCTTCTTCTTCAATTTTTCGATGACGTAGTCGATCGCAGCCTTTCGCCCCTTGTGAATTTCGATTACTTTGGCGTGGGACTTCAGCAGCGGCAAACCGCTCTGGCGCTTTTCGAGCTGATCCAGGTAGGCAAGCAAATCTTCGGCATCATTCTGGTGGTGATGACACGTTATCAACTTGTCGATGATCACCGGCATAAACTCTGCATCCTGTCTTTCGATTTGCTGCAACATGTCCCTGGCCTTTCCATAATCGCCCGATGACATCGCGATGTCCGCCAGTAGAATCGACGCACGTACAGACGCCGGATCGTATTGCAGAGCCTTGTTGGCGTTATGCTCCGCCTGATTCCTATCGCCTTTCGCCATCGATACATCCGCAAGTTCACAGAAATACTGCGAGATCATCGGCCCCGCCCTTTCTGGATCCATGCCGTAGAGCGTTTCTGCCACATCGATAGCCTTGTACCAATCCTTCTCCTGCTCGTAGATCATAATCAGGTGACGCAAGGCCTTGTCTGAGCCGGGATCATGAACCAGCACCTCCTTGAACAAGCTTTCAGCACGATCGAACCAGCCCGCACCGAGATAGTCATAGCCAAGTTCCAGCAAGACGCTGTCACGATATTTCTCTGGCAGCGACGGCCGGGCCATCAGCCCCTGGTGAATCTTGATGGCCTTGTCGATCTCACCATTCTTGCGAAAAATCTTGCCCAGCGCAAAGTGGGTATCAATGATGTTCCAGTCGGTCTCGACCAGTTTGACAAAAATCTCCAGCGCCTTGTCCTGCTCATCGTTGAGCAGGTAATTGAGACCCTTGAAGTATTCAGTGGAAAAGCGACTTCTATCGAAACTATTTCGTTGGTTACGGCGCAAAGAGACGTACCACAGCAGCGCAATTGCCGGCAGCGCCAGCACTCCCCATACGGGGATTTGAGAAAACTCAAGCATGGAATTTCAGTAGTTCCCTGAGCGTTGATTGCAGCGAACGCAGGACCGACGAGCACCGCTTTTATGCCATACGAATTGACTGCTGAAAGACTACTCTTTCTTCATCGAATCGTTGACGCGTTCTCTGAGCTCCTTGCCGGGTTTGAAATGCGGTACATACTTACCCGGCAAGGAAACAGAGTCGCCCGTCTTTGGGTTGCGTCCTGAGCGAGGCGGACGGTAATGCAATGAGAAACTCCCAAAACCGCGAATTTCTATCCTGTCGCCGCTCGACAGAGAATTGCTCATCTGTTCGAGCAGGTTTTTTACTGCAAGCTCGACATCTTTATAAGCAAGATGACTTTGCTTGCGCGCAATCCGCTCGATTAATTCAGATTTCATCATTGATCTTGCATTCGTCTCTTCTGACATCTGAAACCGTCCTCTATAGTCGATGATCAAGGAAACTCTGATTTACCTGGAGTCTCCGCGTGGCACATGGATGCGCCACCCTCTCCGATCACACTTGTGATCGAAAACGAGTATAAAAATCGCATTTTTGTTCTTCGTGCTCTGAGTAATTCCATCCCGGAATTACTCAGAGCCCATCCAACTATATTCACTCAGTCTTTCTCACTGGAATCCATTTGTTCCTTCAACAAGTCACCCAGTGTGGTCGACGCAGACTGCTGTGAGCTGGCGTAGTCCTTAATCGCTTCGGCCTCTTCGTCGACATCTTTTGCCTTGATCGAAAGATTGATTGCGCGGCTTTTGCGATCGATACCGATCAGCTTGGCCTCTACCTCGTCGCCAACTTTCAGCACAGTCGTTGCATCCTCTACGCGGTCGCGCGACAGTTCTGAGGCACGCAAGGTTCCTTCGACGCCTTCACCCAGATCCACAATTGCGGCTTTGGCATCGACCGAGATAACCGTGCCTTTGACCAAAGAGCCTTTCTTGTGCATACCCATGAACGAAGATACCGGGTCCTGTTCCAACTGCTTGATCCCGAGTGAAATGCGCTCGCGTTCAGGGTCGATCGACAGCACGACGGCCTCGATCGTATCGCCTTTCTTGTAATTGCGGATCGCTTCCTCACCGGCAACGTCCCAGGAGATATCGGACATATGCACGAGGCCGTCGATATCGCCTTCCAGTCCGACGAAAATGCCAAAGTCGGTTATCGACTTGATCTTGCCAGTGACCTTGTCGCCCTTGTTGTGCGTTGCCGAGAACTCATCCCACGGATTTGGCCGGCACTGCTTCATACCCAGGGATATGCGCCGGCGCTCTTCGTCGATATCGAGAATCATCACCTCGACTTCATCACCAAGGGCAACCACGCTCGCGGGGTTGATGTTCTTGTTGGTCCAGTCCATCTCGGACACGTGGACCAGGCCTTCGACGCCATCTTCGATTTCGACAAAGCAGCCGTAATCGGTGATGTTGCTGATTTTGCCGTGCAGCCTGGAGCCTTCCGGATAGCGGCGCGCGATTTCTTTCCACGGATCCTCGTCCAGTTGTTTGAGGCCAAGCGATACGCGATTTCGCTCCTTATCGAACTTAAGCACCATGACATTGATTTCATCACCGACATTGACCACCTCGGATGGGTGACGCACGCGCTTCCACGCCATGTCGGTGATATGCAGCAGGCCATCAACACCGCCGAGATCAAGGAACGCACCGTAATCGGTTAGGTTCTTGACAACGCCTTTGATCGACTTGCCTTCCTCGATCGACTCCAACAGGGCTTCACGCTCGGCGCTGTACTCGGATTCGACCACCGCGCGCCGCGAAACGACGACATTGTTCCGTTTTTGATCGAGTTTGATGACTTTGAATTCGAGCTCCTTTCCTTCGAGGTAGGAAGTGTCTCTGACCGGGCGAACATCAACCAGCGAGCCTGGCAGGAAAGCACGGATGTCTCCCAACTCTACGGTAAAGCCACCCTTGACCTTGCCGGTGATCATACCGGTGATTATTTCTTCGGTCTCGTAAGATGTTTCCAGTGATTTCCAGGCCTTGGCACGCTTGGCCTTCTCGCGCGACAGGCGGGTTTCACCAAAGCCGTCTTCAACAGCCTCGAGCACAACCTCGATATCATCGCCAACAGCGACTTCGAGCTCACCACTAAGATTCTTGAACTGATCGTCCGGTATCACTCCCTCGGACTTCAGCCCTGCAGATACGATGACATAACCGTCGCGAATATCGGTAACGGTACCGATGACGACCTGACCGGCTGTCATTTCGGTTTGATTCAGGCTTTCTTCAAATAATTCAGCGAAACTTTCTGACATGATATAAAAAATCAAACGTTTGTGTTGCCACCATGGCGAGTGCAGCGCTACAAAGGTTATCGGGTTAAAGGTTATACGAACGGTCTGAAACCAATTCAGACCACGCTACCGCCCAAACGCAGGCTCGCCATGTGCATCACCCTGTCCACGACCTCATCGATACCCATATCCGTGGTGTCGACAAGTACTGCATCATCTGCAGCTTTGAGGGGTGCAGCCGAGCGCTCGGAGTCTCGTCTATCGCGAGCTTCGAGCTCGGCGACCAACGCAGGGAGGTTAGCATCCATTCCTTTGTCTTTCAACTGCTTATATCGTCTTTTGGCGCGTTCTTCGGCACTCGCGGTGAGAAATATCTTCAGCGGTGCCTGTGGGAAGACGACCGTGCCCATATCCCTGCCGTCGGCGAGCAGGCCGGGCGGGCGGGCAAATTCGCGCTGGCGCCGAAGCAAAGCCTGACGGACTGGAGCACTCGCGGCGATCTCCGAAGCCTTGTTGCCGACAGCCTCCGCCCGTACTGCTTCGGTGACATCCCGGCCCTGAAGCATAATCTGCAAATGATCACCAGCCGGTAGATACTCAACATCCATATCCCTCGCTAATTCAACAATCTGCGAATCATTTTTAATATTCTGCTGTAAAGCCTGGAGGGCTATCAGCCGATACAGGGAACCGCTGTCCAGAACATGCCAGCCGAGCTTCTCAGCCAGCAACAAACAGACTGTGCCTTTACCCGAGCCACCCGGGCCATCGACGGTAATCACAGGAACAGCGTGTGGTTCGCTCATAGGATCAGTTTTCAGCTTGAATGGCCAGACCCGCTGACGCGCCGAGGTCCGCGTAACCGGGGAACGATGTGTTGACATTATCGCAGTCTTCGACGATGACCGGGCCGTTGGCAACCAATGCGGCCATCGAGAAGGCCATCGCAATGCGGTGATCGTCGTGACTGTGCACGACGCCGCCGTTGATTGCTCCCCCCTGGATGATCATGCCATTAGGCGTTGCGCGAGCAGCTACGCCAAGCCGTTGCAAGCCGTCCGCCATCACCTGAATGCGATCGCTCTCCTTGACACGCAATTCCTCTGCGCCGGTGACAACCGTCTCGCCTTCAGCACAGGCAGCCGCAACAAAGATGACTGGAAACTCGTCGATCGCCAGCGGCACCAGTTCTTCCGGAACGGAAATACCACGCAGCCGCGCACTGCGCACACGGATATCGGCGACCGGTTCGCCACCGGCCTCTGTCCGATTCAATAACTCGATATCGGCGCCCATTAGCCGCAGGATGTCGAGCACACCGGTGCGTGTGGGGTTGATCCCCACATGCTTCAGCACGATGTCGGATCCTTCAGCGATGCTCGCGCCGACGATAAAGAAAGCAGCGGAAGAAATATCGGCTGGCACGTCGATATCGCAAGCCGTCAGCGTTGCGGGTCCTCGCAGACACGCCGTTGCACCGGACTTCTCCACGCTGCAACCGAACGCGTTCAACATGCGCTCGGTATGGTCGCGCGTCGTTGCCGGCTCGGTGACACAGGTCCTGCCGTCGGCGTATAGCCCGGCCAGCAACACACACGATTTGACCTGGGCGCTCGCCATCGGCAATGCGTATTCGATCGCGTGAAGTGTGCGACCGCCCGCTAACTTCAGTGGCGGACGTCCCCCCGCTGCAGTGGTGATATCGGCCCCCATGCTCTGCAGCGGTCCGGTCACGCGTTCCATCGGGCGTTTCGACAACGACGCATCACCCGTGAGTTCAACGTCGAACGACTGCCCCGACAGCAATCCTGCCAACAAGCGCATCGATGTGCCAGAGTTACCCAGATTCAGCGGCTGCTCGGGTCGGTTCAGACCGCGCATGCCGACACCATGGATGACGACCTGACCGTTCTCCGGCCCGTCGATCGCAACCCCCATCGCCTGGAACGCGCGCAGCGTGTTAAGGCTGTCCTCACCCTCGAGAAAGCCGGCGATGTGGCTGGT
>JARFQK010000246.1 GCA_029287815.1 Gammaproteobacteria bacterium | reverse complement strand
GCCGCAGCCTGGTGTTCATCAGTCACAACGTCATTCATGACCCGACTGACCGATGCCTCGACATCAATAGCCGGATAGTGCCCGGATTCAGCCAGTTTCCGTGATAAAACGATATGACCATCGAGCACTGCGCGTGAGGCGTCCACGATCGGATCGTTCTGATCATCCCCCTCGGCCAGCACGGTATAGAATGCCGTTATTGAACCGCCGTTCTCACCATTGTTACCTGCGCGCTCGACGAGCTGCGGGAGTCTTGCAAACACCGACGGTGGATAGCCTTTGGTCGCCGGAGGCTCCCCGATAGCCAGCGCAATCTCGCGTTGCGCCTGCGCGAAACGTGTCAGCGAATCCATCAGCAACAACACCTGCAACCCCTGGTCGCGAAAGTATTCAGCAACGGTTGCCGCCAGCCAGGCCCCGTGCATACGCATCAGCGGGGAGTTATCCGCTGGACTGGCAACGACAACCGAGCGTGACAGTCCTTGGTCACCGAGGATATTCTCGACAAACTCCTTGACCTCGCGACCACGTTCACCGATCAGGCCGACAACAATCACATCGGCATCGGTGTACCGCGTCATCATTCCCAGCAGTACGCTCTTGCCGACACCGCTCCCGGCGAACAAGCCCAGACGCTGCCCCCGTCCAACCGTCAACAAAGCATTGATCGCAGATACACCAACATCCAACGGCTCCTTGATCGGCACCCGAAACAACGGATTAATGGGCCGGCCCGCCAGCGGTAAACTGGAATTACAACCCAGCGGCCCTTTACCATCCAGCGGTCGACCCGATGCATCGATCACGCGACCCAGCAACTGATTCCCCACGCTCGCTTCGTACATGCCACGACCGGGAATAACGCGGGCCTCAGGATACAGGCCGCGTATGTCACTGGTGGGCATCAGAAACAGACGTTCACCGGCAAATCCGACAACCTCAGCCTCGATGTCACCCTCGGGCGACGATACGATGCATCGCGAGCCAATGGCTGCGTGGCAACCGACGGCTTCCAGCGTCAAACCGACCATGCGCGTCAATTTTCCTTCGACAGTCAGCGGAATTTTTGTTTCAGCCCGCGACTGGTAATGCCGCAGCATCTGCCGCCAGATCGTGCTGCGTTGGTGCGGGGGCCGGGTCGATGCGGTCACGATGTTCAATCGACCTCGCGCTCACAACCGATGACTGCCGCGATTGCGACGTTGATTCGATTCTCGACGGTTGCATCGATACGGGAAGTGCTGGTCGAAACACGGCATCCTCCTCGGCTCAGCACTGGGTCCTCAATAATCTGCCAGGGCGCTTGGCCGTCGGATCCGAGCAAGGCATTGCGGACCAGCGCAGCGTCTTCCGGGTGCAGCTCAAGGCGCACATCTGTCGCTGTGACCGGCAGCAGACTCAGCGCTTCCTTGATGACCGCAACGATCTCACCGGGAGACGTCTTCAATTCGCGTCTAATGATCTGGCGCGCGACCGCCATTGACAAATCGACCAGCTCATCAACAACCTGTTTGTCCAGGTCCGCGAGTGGCGTCGCCAATGTTGCGGCCAACGACTGCAGGTGATGAATGTGCTGATTGATCTCATTCTGAGCTTGCTCCAGACCTTCCTGGTAGCCTTTGGAAAACCCCTGCTCGTACGCGTCCTGCTCGAGCCGCTGTTGCTGTTGCCGGGTGACCAGGCTCCCGCCTCCGCTGGTATTGTCAAACTGCGGCGCCTGCCAGGTCTTGCAATCACCCGGAGCATCGCAGTCCAGAAGCTTAGACATATTCGTCGTCTCCCTTGCCGCCCAGTGAGATATCGCCTGCCTCAGCCATACGCGTTGCGACTTCTAAAATTTCTTTCTGCGCAGCCTCAACATCCTTCAGCCGCACGGGCCCTTTGGCGTCGAGGTCCTCCTGCATCATCTCCGCAGCTCGCGACGACATATTGCTGAATATCTTCTCTTTCATCGTATCATCGGCACCTTTCAAGGCCACGATCAGCGTATCTGACTGCACTTCGCGTAGAATCGATTGGATACCACGATCATCAACTGCCAGCAGATTCTCGAACACAAACATCTTGTCGGCGATTTCCTGCGCCAGCTCGGCGTCCTTCGCGGTAATGGCTTCAGTGATCGCAGCTTCAACATCAGCATCCATTAGATTCAGAATGCTCGCAGCCGTTTTGACCCCGCCAACACCGGTACTCTGGACGTTGGTGCTGGCTGACAGCTGTTGTTCCAACACCCCATTCAATTCATCCAGAGCGGTGGGTGAGACATCGTCCAGCGTAGCGATCCGCATCAATACTTCCGAACGGTGTTCTTCCGGCACGTGCATCAAGATCTCTGCAGCGTGGTCGCTCTCCAGCGTCGACAGCACGATCGCTATGATTTGCGGGTGCTCATGCTGAATCACGTCCGCGACAACACGTGGATCCATCCATTTCAATGAATCAAGCCCCTTGTTGTTTTTTCCTTCCAGGATGCGGTTGAGCAGGCCGTTGGCCTTTTCGTCCCCCAGGGCCGTTTTCAAAACCTTGCGTACATAGTCGACCGAGTCGACACTCAGGGCAGACTGGTCCTGCATGATCTCGGCGAAATGTCCGAGCACCGCGTGCACCTTATCGTTGGAAACATGACTCAGATTGGCCATCGCCGAGCCCAACTCCTGGACTTCGCGCGGCCCCATATGTCTCAGCACCTCAGCAGCCGCTTGCTCGCCGAGACTCATCATGAATATGGCTGCGCGTTCAGGACCTGAGATTTCCTCTGACACCTTACTGTTCCTTGGCTACCCATGTATTGAGAACCTGCGCAACGCGTTTGGGATCTTCTTTGGCCACGGTACTGGCCATCTGCATCAGTTGCTGGCTGGTCGCCGGCGACTGGCCGCTCAGTGCCAGCTGACCCTCGCCTGCTTCGAGCTGCTCTGCCTGCTGACCTGGTGGGAGTGCTTGCGCGTTGACATATTTGCCGTGTGTCGACAGGTTTCGTAACATCGGTCGCAAGATACCAAAAGCGATCAACAACACCGCCAGCGCACCGAGGATCTGCTTGGCCAGGCTCTGAGCCCAGGCCTGCTCCCAGATCGGCACATCGGGCAAGGGCTCCACTTCCTCAGGCAACTGGAAAGGCGTATTCACCAGGTTGATCGTATCGCCGCGACCTTCATCAAAGCCAACGGCCTCCTTGACTAGCGCGTTGAGACGCTCTATCTCAGCAGCTTCCAACGCCACCCTGACCAGCTCACCGTTTTCGTTCCGGGTTGCCCGGTAGTCAACCACAACCGCGACGGACAGTCTGTTCATTGAAACCGGTGAGTTGCGAGTATGACTAATCGTACGGTCGACTTCGTAGTTTCTGGTCGATCGTGAGGTGTTGCGTATTGGTGGTGCTGAAATTTCCTCGTTTTGTTCAAAGACCTGTGTGGTTCCGCCTGGCGGTGGTTGGTTGCTGAGTGCGCCCGGAATACCGACAGCACCGGGCAGATCACTGCTCTCTTCGAAAAGCTGCTCGCTGCGTATGACCGACTGGTCCGGCAGATAGCTCTCCCGGGTCTGCTCCTGCGTCGTGAAATCGATATCCGCCACAACTTGCGCCCGGACACCGTCGAGTCCAACGATCGGGCTGAGAATATCGATGATGCGTTTGACGTAGCGCTCTTCCACCTTGCGCGTGTAATCGAACTGAGTACTGGTCAACATTAAATCCGACGCAGAGCGGGTGTTGCTGAGCAGGCGCCCTTTCTGGTCGATGATTGTCACATTCTCAGCATCGAGTTCGGGCACACTCGAGGCAACCATATTGACGATGCCCGCAACCTGCATTTCATCGAGCATCCTGCCGGGAAACAGACTGAGTACGACCGAGACGGCAGGTTTCGAAGTCTTGCGGGCAAAAGCCGATTGCTTTGGAATAGCCAGATGGACGCGTGCACTTTCGACGACGTTAAGTTTGCTGATCGACTGCGCCAATTCACCCTCGAGCGCACGCTGATAGCGCGCTTTCTGCAGAAAGCTGTTACTGCCGAAGCCCTCGTCTTTCTCCAGCAATTCGAATCCAACATCACTGCCATGCGGCAAGCCCTGGGTTGCAAGCCTCATACGCGCATCATGCACCTTTTCGGTAGGGACCATGATCGCACCCGCACCACGCTCGAGGCGGTACTCGATGCCAGCCGCATCCAGTGACTGAGTCACGAGCGACATGTCCTTGGCATTCAGGTTGCCATACAGCATGCTGAAATTCGGACTCTGCGACCAGATCGCGATGGTCACACCCAAAGCCACGCTGAGAGCAAGCCCCATCATCAGACCCAGTTGCCGCAAGGCTGGCAAGGCACCAAAACCTTGGACCTGCGATGTTACGTTTTCTGCAGACACCAATGCCATTGATTTATACTCTTGTGAACCATACCGTTAAGCAGTTTCAAACCTGCATGTTCATGATTTCCTTGTAGGCTGACACCAGGTTATTCCGGACTTGCGTCATTGCCTGAAAGGATACACTGGCCTTCTGCAGCGCTATCATGACCTCACTCAGATTCACGTTTTGGTCACCCGCCTCGAAGGCAGCTACCAGATCCTTCGCTGTCTTTTGTGTTTCATTGACTTGATTGACCGAGTTCTTCAACAACTGCCCAAAATCCAGCTTCACCGCTTCTGCATTCATTTCGGTGGGCAGTCTGTTCTCAGCCATTGCCGCCATCGTGCGCATTTGCTGCAGAACCTGACTTATATCGATATCACTCATGACTTCTTTCCTGTGTTTAATTTCCTGTTAGCAAAGCCGAAAAAAACCCCTATAGCTCTTTCGCTGCCCTTCGCTTAGCCCCGGTTTCGGCAAAACGCTGGCAGTCATCGGACACCGGCACTCAAACCGGAATTGCGATACCGGCATCACGCAACTTGGCCAACTTGTAACGCAAGGTACGGGGGCTGATGCCGAGCTGTTCTGCAACCTCTTTACGGCTGCTCTTGGTACGTAGTGCGGAGATAATCAAATCTGCCTCGCGGGCTTTGAGATCACTGCTCAGACTCTCTTCTCTCGACTGCTGGCCCCAAACCTCTGACGGCAGCCCGTCGCTTGTTGGTTTGTCGGCAGTTGCGACTTCCTCGAAACGAATGTCGTCTGCCTCGATGACCGCACCCGTGCTAAGAATCATTGCTCGTTGGATCACGTTATCCAGCTCGCGAACATTGCCCGGCCAACTGTGTCCTGCTAGCTTTCCCATTGCGGCAAGCGACAGGCTGGGCGGTGTGCTGTTATCCGCATATGACAGCATCAATCGTTTCGCGATCGGCAGGATGTCATTCACACGCTCACGCAGTGGCAAGATGTTCAACGGAAATACGTTGAGCCGGTAAAACAGATCCTCTCGAAAACGACCTTCGCTGACAACCTGGCGTACATCACGATTGGTCGTAGCCAGAATGCGCACATCCAACGGAATAACCTTGCGGCCGCCCAGGCGTTCGACTTCCCGCTCCTGCAACACACGCAAAAGTTTGGCCTGGAGACCAAGATCCATTTCGGTGACTTCGTCCAACAACAAGGTGCCGCCTTGTGCCTGCTCGAATTTTCCAGCTTTGGACTGATAAGCACCGGTGAAAGCACCTTTCTCGTAACCAAACAAGACCGCTTCAAGCATATTCTCGGGTATCGCCGCACAGTTGATGGCCACGAACGGACCATTGGAGCGGCTCGAATGATAATGAATAAACCGTGAAACCACTTCCTTACCCACGCCCGATTCACCGCTGATCATGACCGTTGCATCAGTAGCGGCAACACGACGCGCCACTTCTGCCATCTCCTGGCTGCGCGCATCGACCGCGATCAAGCCGTCGTAACCATCGTTGTTTCTAGGCACGATAAATCGCGCGACAAGGCTCACCAGGGTTTCAGCTTCGAAGGGTTTGACCAGGTAGTCATCCGCACCGTCCTGCATCGCCTGTACAGCTTTTTCGATGGTTCCATACGCTGTCATCAAGATCACCGGCATCTCCGGGTACAACGATTTGGATGTCTTGAGCAAAGCGTAACCATCGACTGGCTGCATCTGGACATCACTGAGTACCAGCGCAATTTCCTGGTTGGCTTTCAGCAGCTGTAGCGCCGCTTCACCATTATCTGCCTTCTCGATCTTGTAGCCGGCCAGTCTCAGGGTCTCACAAATGACTTCACACAAGGACGGGTCATCTTCAACAACGAGAATGGTACCCTGATTCATATGCTCACCTCTTTTAAATCCTGTAATTCGTCTGTGTTTGCATCCTCATTTGCAGGCTTGTCATCCGGCCTGCCCAGTGGCTTGGCTGCGCTTGTGAACCGGCTCGGAAGCAGAGTGTTATTGCCGACCACCGGTAATCTGACGATGAAGCAGCTACCGACACCAACTTCCGACTGGACTTCGAAACTGCCTTGGAAGCGTGCGACAGTCGCATTCACCACGGCCAGACCAAGGCCTGTTCCATGCTTTCGGGTCGTAAAGAACGGCTCAACGATACGGTCCTTTATTGCATCCGGTATGCCGCAGCCATTGTCGCTGAAACGAAATTCGACGCCGTCT
>JARFQK010000182.1 GCA_029287815.1 Gammaproteobacteria bacterium | reverse complement strand
CTCACTCGCTGTCGGTCTGCATTCGTCCGTCGGGCAACGGTTGATGAAATCACCGTCGCCCGCGAGCGGGCCGAGATAATCTTCAAGGTGTTGGTATAGCTCCAATTGCGGATTGTCAGTTTGATATCCGGTCACGTATTCCCTGGTCAGCCAACTGACTTCCGCTCCGTCGTCCTTGCTGCGCTGGCGAATGCCCTGGTACCAGGCATCACGGATAGCCTGCCGCTGATCAACCGGCAGAAACGCCAGGAAGTAGTCCTCGCCCTCGGTGCGCAGAAAATCCATGTAGAGCCGGGAGTTCAACTGATGCCCCAGATTGCCGTAGACATCATAACCGGCAACCAGCAGGTAGTGGATGCGCTCCAGCACCGAATAGTCGATGATCCAGGCCGTATCGGGATAATCACCGATAAAACCAAAGTTTATCGAAGCGCTGTCCAGATGCCTGAATATGGTCAACGCGGCATTGGGATTGGTACCGTCGCCGTTCCAGATATAGCGCATTGCATCGCGTATATTCACGGGACCAATATCATCGCGGGCGTCATCGCGGGTATGAATATATTTTTGGAGCAGCCTTTTGTAGTGCCTCCTGCTGCTCAATAGTCTGAAGTTATCCTCGAGCTCGGCAGGCGATGCCAGATAGTCCGCAACATGATTCAGGAAGTCATCGTCCAGGGGCACGAGATCGGCATCCGGATCAAAGAACACGACCCAGAACTGATCCTCGATCACGTTCAAAGCGACCTGGCCGCGGCAGACCGGGCCTTTGATGAAACCTTCGATAAAGAACTTGGCATCATCGAGCAGGAACTTGTAACGCGACTTGACAGGTATCGCAGCAAAGGTCTTGATCGGATTGGATGCGATGGCTGGTTCGTACGAAGGCAGAGTGGCCACTTCGTAATCCGGCTCAATAAACAATTCGCGGTAACGCTGCAAGCGTTGCGCTGACAACTCATAAACTAGATGCGTCTTGGCGACAATGCTGCCCTGATGGCGGACGATGCGATAAAAAACAGGCCCCGCGGACTCTCCATACGGACGCCGGGTCGCTATCACCGCGACAGGCTCGCCCGGCGGCGTAGTGGAACGCACCAGACGATAGAATTCGCGTTCGTCAGTACCGTCGAAGTGCAGGTGCGCCTGGAACAGGTGCTCGTAGAGATAGCGCCCAACCAGCCGTTCCTTATTGCTGCTGCCGTTCAGAAACGCTTCCCAACGATCAATCTGTTTCGCGGCGCCTTCGGAAGGCGGCTTGTCTTGCGCCATCGGCGCACCTTGCGCCAGCCAGTGCACGAGTGTCTTGTATTCGTCACGATCCAAATTCGGCATGGCATAAGGCATTCCTCCTTTAGGGTGTTTAGCGGCATAGTCATCGAACTCATCCAGCGTCGGACAGGTTTGCGCGCGATCCAGACTGACATCAAACTCATCGCTGAGCATGCCGGTGCGCGCCTGCGGGTACAACTCCTTCTGGCGCAGCATTCGGTACATCACCGAGGCTTCCAGATTTCTGACAGGATCGGCGTCATCTTCGTTCAGCACCGGGTGAAAGTCCTTCTGGCGCCATTGCTCGGTCGTGATCGCATCGATGAACAGACGTGTCGGATCCGCAGGCTTGACACGCCCTGCATTGTAGACTTTCTCTTTGTTGGCACCGCGATGAACACCTTCGGGAGACGAAAGCTTCAACTGGCAAGGGGCATCGTAGCAGCCGTGGCAGACCACGCAGCGGCTTTCCAGAATGGGTCGTACTTTTTCATCGTAAGCGATGGGTTCTTCGGGGAGCGTATAGAGTAGGTCGTATTCGACGGTGGGCTGGTTGGCGGTGATCGATTTTTCGGATGGGGCGCAGGCTGTGAGTACTCCGATTAACAGTAAGATGATGCCGGCGCTTGGGTAGATTTTTTGCATACGCGGTTGTGTACGACATATAAATGCATTGTTGCCATTATAAGGTACGCGGTGCGCACGGCGCACCCTACGTTTTTTACTGTCATTGCGAGCGCAGCGAAGCATGAATCTTTCCTGGAGAAAGATTAACGCACGAAGTGCGGCGCCAAAGCGGCAAGTTACACGGATGTAACTTGTAATCGCTTGAATCTCGCGTTAGTTCAATGGCTTGGATTCAGTGGTTCAACGAAAGCGCAAGATTCAGGAGATTGCCACGCCGCTGTCGCGGCTCGCAATGACGAGTAAGTGGAGCAGCAGTGACTCTGCGCTCTCTGCGTCTTCGCGCCTTTGCGTTGAGACACTGATCGCTCCATGCGCTACATCAGGTATTCCAGACCCAGCGCCCGGATGGTCTTGAACGTGCCGCGCTGTTTGCGTGCGGGGCCAGCTTTCTTGCTGTCACTTTCCATGACCTTGCGGCGCATCTCCAGCCACTCCGGTGTGCCCCAGCGATAGGATGTCGACTTGAGATATTCGAACACATCGATGAGTTCCTGGCGCACGCCTTCACCGAAAAAGAAGAAACCCAGCTCGTTGTTGTACAGATTGGAACGGTAGTCGAAGTTACTGGTGCCGACGAAGCCGCCGCTGTTGCCGAAGATGAATTTGGCGTGCAATTTGCCATAGTGAGCATCGCCGCCGAGAATCACTGAATCAGTACCGCCGGTCTGGTAGATGAAAACCTGAGGATGATTGATCAGGCGCTGCCATTCTTCGCCCTCGACCACATCCGGGTTGAACTCGCCTTTCTCGCGACTCGACAGCCAGATCTCTTGCATTTCGGGCGTCAGCAAGAAGCGTGGCGCCATATCCATGTCGATGATGGCCTGGGTGAAAAAGTTATCACTGGTCATCACTGAGTTGGTGATGACTTCGAGTTTTACGTCAGGATTCTGCTTCAAGAATTGCAGCGTTTCTTGGGCGCCATCGTAGATGAGTTCACCTTCTTCATCGTAATAACGACCACTGAATAAATACGGCGATACAATGTGTAGCGTGCCACTGGACACACCCTCCGCCTGCGCCTGATCCAGGATCTTATTGATCAAATACAGAATCGAGTTCGGATTACTTTCCAGATTTTCGACCACATTGGTGGTGACCTGCTTACTGGTAAGATTGCCTAACTGGTGCGATAAACGGACTTGCGTTTCATGAAAATTCGCGTTCATATAACGCGTCATATTGGCCATGCGCTGTTTGATCTCAGGGAAGGCCTTTAGTTTTTTCAGACTCTCCTGTCCCTTCCGACGATGAGAAATGTAGCTGTCGTCATACTTGCCTTCGCTGAATTCGTCATCGGCTTCCAATGGCCAGATGCGCCTGTTGCCTTTGTGCACGAATAACAAGGTATTGTAGATTTCGCTGACTTTCCCCACGCTAGCCTCTTCATCGCTACTGTGCTTACCCGGCCGGATCAATATCTCCAGATCCCGGAAGGCATCGAGATCCTCGCTACCGTCTGCATTGATACCGTAGTAGTCCAGTGAAATATTGCGCCCACCGGTAATCACGGCTGCCTTTTGCGGAAAGAAACCGTCCACCACCAGCAGCTTGTCGTGCGAGCGCCGGTTGAACTGCAGCTTGGAGATCGCGTTGAAAACGACGACCTGCACCCGTGCTTTCTTCGTTGTGATCTGGCCATCGGCATTGCGCATGAAGGCCGCATCTTCAGCACAGGTTTCGACGGCTCTCAAATCCGAATGCCCCGGGCGCATCGATCCGACCGAATCCACCATGATGCGCACATCCACGCCGCGCTTGACCGCGTTGCACAGCGCTCCAAGCACCGCATAGCCGACGAGGTCGGGCTTGAAGATATAGTAAGTGACATCGACGGTATGTTGCGCGTTTTCGATCAGCCAGATTTTGGCAGCGAGGGAGTCGAGCGCTTCTTCGTGTCTTGGTCCGATGATCTTGGCTTGCGCCGAGTTGATCGGAATTTCGGCTTGCTTGCCGTACTCTACCGGGTCGATGGTCAGTTCAGAGGGCGGCAACCAAGTGCGCAACTCGAAGAGGGCATTGATTTTTGCATCCTCGACCGCGTCCAGTGGCGGGCAGTCAGGCAGGTTCTGGGTGCCGGCGGGGCACTGTTGCTGCGGCGCAGTGGTGCAGGCATGGAGCAAGACCGTTGCCAGAATGACTTGAAAGCCGACAAGATATCGCATGATCGTCCTCGACACATTGCTGATGTCGAGCCATTATCATGGAATTCTATCGATTATTCCATCACCGAACGGATGGGAGAGAACCAAATTCTTCGGAGAGTAAGCGACCACGCCTTCGCGCAGCCTGCACCTTTGATCAAACGCACGGCGGAGTAACCCGCGATCAGCGCTGCGCCCGAGGCTGGCTCACCTCGTCAATTTGATGACCTTACCGAGCTCCTTTTCGCCAGGATTATCGTCATCGCTATCCGCCGCTGATTGCTCCGAATGGTCAACAACGCCTGCCGGCGCGACCGTGGTCAACTGCTCGTGCCTATCGAAGACGCCAAAGTCACTGTGCACCGTGATGTCCTCATGCTTGGTCACATCGAGCACATTCCGATTTCTGGATGACGCTCTCGTAAACAATGACTTGACAGCTCTGATGGCTCGACGTGAACCCAATCCTCTGAATTTTCTGGAAATATTCAGGTTTCGCTTTTTAGCCATTGCTAAATCCGCTGAACATGACTTTATCAGCATACACCAACACTCCTTATCATGAAAGGCGAAAACGACTCGTACTCGTCGCCACGCACATCTTTGGACATGCTTATGATTTTTAACGCGCAAATCAACTTTTGGTTGACACGCATACGGCATTCTTGCGGATTCTTGAGGGTCCCGCGCACAAGGCGCGGGACACTGAGGCGGCGTCACTCAGCGTGCGCGGGTTCCATTCGTCGTTGTTGCGAGCACCTCGATGCTAGGCGGCACTGCGTCGTACATCACCTTGAAACGATTGACCCGATCGCCATCGGTGTGCATCCCATCGACGAAACCGGGTTGTGTCGCCTGGTACAGCAATCGGGCCTCGACGCTGAAGGGTCCCGCCTGCCGGTCACCAATAGCAACCTGGTAATGCACGGTATCGGCACCACAGCCCTCAGCGGAACCCGCGCAGTTGAAGTCCGCATCGCCCGCCACGCCTACAGGAATGGTCTGCGGCTCGATGCTCTCAGCAGCAGCGTTGGTGAATCCGACTGGCGGAATCCGGTTGTCCTTCAGATACTGCGCCGCCTGCAGCAGCGTGTGCGTAATGTTTCCGTTGGTATCGGCAAGCACCGTCTCGAAAATCGCGACCTGCGACGAATCGGTGATTCGATCACGGTGCGGTTCGTAGCACAAGCTCGAATCGAAGCCGTCAAGTTTTCGTTTTGACATGCAATCCGCCTTCAATCTGGCCAGATCGGTTGAGATGTAGCCTCTCGCATCGGGTTTACCCGACTCGAAGACGACATTGCCGTTGCCGTCTTTCACCGTGACATGCAGCCAGGCGCGTCGACTGGGATAAGCCGAGGGAATCTTGTGTCCTGCAAGATTGGTCACTGCAACATCAAAGCTCAGCTGCGTCGCCACTTGCTCGACCGCCGAGACCACGACAGTGGCCGCGCTGGTAAGAAAATCGCGTGTGACCGCAATCTGCTGATCGAACCCAGCTGCTGTGGTCGAGCTTTCGATGCCGAGCTCTGCACTGAAGTCACGCAATATCTCCAGCAAGTGCGCGTTGCCGCCAACGAGCGAGTGCTGGCCATAGGGTGAACGGTAATCCGGTGCAACCGAGGGTAACAGGCTGATTGCGGTGCGATAGTCCGCGGCGGGTTCTGGCATATGACAGTCCTGGCAATGTTTTGCCGGAACAGCTGTTGCATAATCGCTGTTGAGCCACTCCAGATATGGCCCCTGCTCGAGGAAACTGACGCCGGTTGGCATACCGGTCTCAGGATCGAGCGCCGGTGTGTACAAGGTGTGGCAGGTCGCGCAAAGCGCGGACTCCGTTACATGCGGGCCATGCGTCGGCTTATGGCCCGTCTGCATGTTCATGTTGTTACCCATCGGCGTGGAATACGGACCATAAATGCGTTTATAGTTCGCATCCGATAGATCGGCGATCGTGTAGTTACCTGAATATGACTGATCGCTCCCCAGATTGCTGTCGGCGATCTGGTGACACAGCGCACAGCTGACACCCTCACGCGCGTGCTGCTCGTTGATCGCAGTCTCGAACCGATAATACCCCTCTGCATCGAGACCGGCATTGGTCTGATGCGCATGAGTACGGCCCATCGGTGCATGACAGCGGGTACAGGTATCCTCGATGAAGCCAGCCAAAGCCGGGAAAGACTCGGCTTCATCCTGCACGGCGGCCTGCCAGTAAGGATCATTGAACGAATGGGCCATTACGCTGTGTTGCCATTGCGCACCCGGACTGATGTCTTTACCATCGAAAAACATCTCGTTGCCGTCGCTCTTATGGCAGGTCACGCCGCATTTGGCCGCCTGGGTGAATGCGCCGGCCGCGCCCCACCCCGGATTGAAGGGATCATCGGTCACCATCGCATCACGGTCGATAATGATGCCGTTGGCCGAGCTGACGTCGAGTACCGCGTTCTGCGGGTTGCTCAGCTGCAACCGCAGCCGCTTGCTGGTCGCAGTGGAAGGCGAGGTATTGGCATGAACCGGGACTCTAACGAATTGGCGCAGCTCCCCGGGAGCAAAGTGCACAATGCGACTGACGCCAGAATAGTCCACGGGCGCAACGGCTGTGTCATCGACAGTCGCATACGCAATGGTCACCGTAGCCACGCTCGGACTGGCGAGACTGATGACGAATTCCAGATCGTCCGCACCCTCGACCACGGTCGAACCATAGATGCCGGCTCGAACAGCGGGCGGTGCGGAAGGCAGCACCGAGATCGAAACTGACGCGGTGTTCGAAACCGCCGTGCTCTTATCCATGATCGTATAGCTAAACGAGTCGGAGCCCATATCACCGCCATTGTGGGTATAAGACACGGTACCATCACCGTTGAGCACGACCGAACCATTGGCGTCCGTCACGATTGAAATGGATGTCAAATCCAGTCCATCATCAGCATCGGTATCGTTCGCAGTGAGGTCGAACGTCACGGTACTTCCCTTAACGATCGTGAATGCATCGCTCACCGCGACGGGTGATTCATTTAGTGCGCCAACCGCATTCAGCGATTCCTGTTCGGAGCCCCCACTGTCCGAACAAGCCGCCAGAATTAAACCAAACAAAACAACGAACGAGAGCGCCAGGCCTCTCGAATGCGAATCGCCTCCAAACAACATAGATCTATTCCTTAAAAATGAAACAAGGCCGCAACGCGTGTCACGATCGGGATCAGCATGCAAAACATGGTCGACCATCCGCCCACCTGCGACATCGAAGTATGATTCATTACATTTGAAATTAGGGAGTTTGAACATTTGCTGACAAACCATGAAGGCTCATCGATTCAGTGAATGAACACTTGGTAGACTCGATTGAGTGCGAATCGACAGTGTCGAGTCTTTAGTTAGAATATCAGTGTAGTCTAATATCGATAATTTTGGGAAAGATTCAGGTAAAGTAAGAGTGATTCGCTAGCAACACGGAAGCGCCAATGACTCGAGAAACTGAGCAGTCAATCTGTACCGATGCGGAATGGCTTGGCCGCTCGCACTGTGAGCGATGTCATATTCGCCGCTTGATGTTTTTTTCTGAACTGCCAGGTTCCGCGTTCAGCAGTCTCCTGAAACCGATCGACCATTACATCCACCCGCCTGGGTCTGTCCTCTACGAGGCCGGCTCGGATAAGCAATTCATTTATGCGATTCGCCGTGGAATGGTCAAACTCGTGCACGAAACACCCGAAGGCTCCTGCCGAATCGTCCGGCTGCTCGGCCCTGGCGCGGCGATAGGCCTGGAACTGCTCGAAGGCGCAGCGAGCTATCACCATACCGCGATTGCAGTTGATCAGGTCGACCTGTGCAAGATCCCGTTGTCGACGACCCAGCAGCTCCAGCTCGAATACCCCGCGTTGTGCAACCGCATCGGCAAACAACTGCAGGAACAGCTCGACCTGGCCGATCAATGGATTGTTGCGCTCAGCACAGGTGCCGCAAAGCAACGCGTTGCACAATTACTTTTGATCCTGGATGAGTTTTTCAGCGATGACAACGATAGCTTCATCTTGCTGAACCGCGAAGACATGGCTGCGATGATTGGTGTCGCTGTCGAGACTGTCAGCCGAATGATCGCCGAGTTCAAGCGAATGAAAATACTCTATCGGCTCAAAGACAATCGCTTTCAGTGCAACGCAACAGCGCTAATGAAAATAATCCGCGATGGATGATCAACCAAACCGGGTCAGAGAGCAAATAGCGCTAATATTAGAGACAATTGCTCTCTGACCCGACTGCCACTGCGCGGCAATGCGCTTACTGGCACAGCGTGTTTTCATTGATAACATAGGGTCTGCCATTCACGAGGAGCTGGTCCGCTTCCATTTCGAGCACGAATTCCTGCGGACGCTGGCCGACGCGGATCAACAGCGTCGGCTTGCCGCGGATCGGCTCGATGCTCCACCGAGCCGGGGGACGCATCATCGGCGCCACCGGCGCGGTCACCCAGGCGTAGCCGTTCCACACCCGCTGTTGCGGCGCTGGTGGGGCGGGTTGCGTGCTCGCGGGCTTTTCGCTCGCCACGGTGCCGTTGCTGCACAGGTTGATCGGCTGCGGCACCAGGGGGCCGCGAGCTACCGGGTTGAGCGGCACCAGGCTTTTGCCGCTGAGCCGGTACGCCCAGTTCGCAATCATCTCGGAGTAGTCGATCGCGATGAAGCCAATGCTGTCGAACATGGCCTCGATGCTCTGCCTCCGTTCGTTCCAGTAATCCGGTCTTGCCACGCCGATAACAAGGAAGTTCTGGTCATCGTACCCGGAGAAACCGCCGAACACGCCCCTGACCTTGTACTCCCCAACGCGGCCCTGGACCGGAACGAGAACACCGCTGCCGTAATTGACCTGGGCTGTTTTGTCATTGCCGGTCACATCCAGACTGATGCCGTCGTCCTCCCAGCCGCCGTCTTTCAGCTCCTTCCTCAGGTCGTAAAGGCTAAGTTCATGGACAGGCTTGATCAACACCAACGCTGAATTGTCCGGTGTGCTGAAGATACGGTAGGCACGCCGTTGCGGCTGCTCGACGAACTCATCATCGAGCTCGATGCTGATACCGATGCTCTTGTCGCTGAAATTCGCCGCGTTGCCGATGCCGACAAAACAGCCGAGGCCCAGCATGATGGCGGATAGTGTTGATATGAATCTAGGCATTATGTTTCCCCCACGGGTCATAACAGAATTGGATGACAGTCACCGAGAACCGGACCCTGGCCGCACGCTGCTTTGGCCTGGCGGTATCTCACTGGCACCGGTTGTTGGCGGTGATGATGTACCGCTTGCCATTCAACAGGAAATCATCGGCTTCGTATTCGAGCATGAGCTTTTGCTCGCGGCCGTCTCGAACGATCAGGTAAGGCGCGCCCTCGGACACGATAACGTGCCATGTGCCGCGGCCCTGGTTCATGCCGGGACTCTGGACACCCACGTTTTGTCCCGGTACCTGGCCGACTGGTACCTGGCCGACTGGACCCGGTTGGCGCAGCACCGTGCCGTCGCTGCACAGGTAGTAGTCCCCGTGCGGGGCGCCGCCGGGAGACGCGCCGGGCGCGACAGCGGGGGTGACGCGTCCAAGATTGGATTGCAGCTTCTTGCCCAAGAGATGGTCTTCCCATGCCCTGACCATCGCTGCACGGTCGATCTCGACAAAGCGGACGCTGTTCAACATCGTCTTCATGCGCGCGTCCCATGCATCCCAGTACTGAGGTTTGGCGTTGCCGATAACGAGAAAGCCCTGGCCGTCATGGCCCGAAAAGGCACCGACCACACCCGTGATCTGCTGGCCGCGAATCCGGCCTCTGACCGGAATCAGCAGTCCGCGCCCCGACTCGATGTCGACTTCGACCGGTTCACCGGTCATTCCCAGGATGACACGGTCTCGCATGTTGCGATAACCAACGCTGCGCAGCTCTTCCAGGAACTCGACGATGCTGAGGTCATAGATCCGTTTGATCATCAGCGACGCGGACTTGTCCTGCGACTTGAAATACTGGATATCACGCCACACCGGCTGTTTTGACAGGGCATCATCGACATCGATGCTGATGCCGAAGGATGTATCCGTGAAGTTCGCCGCGTGGGCGGTAGCGGTGATGACGGCGAGGGCGAGGATGGCGCCGAGGGTGGATGTCATGAATTTATGCATTTCAGTCTCTCCCGGAAGAGTAAACAATGTAGAACGACGTCGTAGCGAGCAGCAACCCATCAACAAAGAAATAATACAGGCCACTGATGGTTGACTCCCGCTAAGAATAACACAGCCCGCTGATCGACTGAATTGCTAGAAGCTGGAATGAAAATCCGGGTGAGAAATGCGGGTTTGTTGTGGCCATCACTGGCGTGTTTCTGGTACCCGTTGCGCCAGATATTGAGCCGCTTCGACATGCTCGGGGGAGATATTCAAGACGCGTCGGTACGCACTGACCGCGCCAGCTCTGTCGTCCAGATGATGATGCGCCCTGGCGAGGTACACCAGTACAGATACATCTGACGGATAGCGCGCAGTCACGTCTTGTGCGTGTTTGGCGAGCACGGTCCATTGCTTCAACGCATGCTCGCAAGTCATCAAATGAACATGAGCCTGATAATTCCATGGAGCGACTTCCAATACTCTCTGCGCCTCGAGCATGGCTTCGCGCCAGCGCTGCTGTGCCAGCAAGGGCAATATCATACCCAGACGCGCTTCCAGGGACTTGGTGTTTTTGCGAACCGCTTTCTTGTAATAGTTTATCGATTTGCCGTGATTGCCTGAGAGATAATGAAGCCAGCCACTTCGCAACAAAATCAGCTCATTGTCCGGGTCCGTTTTTGCGGCAACATCCAGCGCTCTCAGAGCGCTGTCATATTGATACAGGCTTTCAAGCCTGTAACTCTCGGCCCAGGGATCTATTTCTGCCAACCCGCTCCTCGGGACCAGGAGCAACAAAGCCGCTCCAGCCGCCACTAATATTTTGCTCAACATTGCATTCACCATTGGCCTTGTATATTCCCGTACACGAGTACCGATTCATAGTCGTCTGCAAGAACATCGTTTTGATATTCCTCGTAACTGGTCAACAACATCAGTTTCAGAGATTGTGACAACGTCCACTGCGCAGCCGCGGATACAGCGCCTGTCTCCTTGTCATTGACTGAGTTGACCGCTTTCGCATAAGGATCGACGGCCAGGACGCGCTCACCTGCCAGCAATGCCAAGCGCACGTTATCGAGAAATGGCGCGGCTTTCCTTTCAAACCAATGCGTATAACTTAACTCGGCCGAAGCAAACTCGTCGTCATTTAGAAGCCGGGTTTGCTGCTCGATGCTAATAAAATACCCGCGTAGCTGAACCCAGTCGCTTGTGCTGTTCCAGCCAAAGCCAATGGTTGGGCTAATCTGACCTACTTCGACGTCGTAGAACGAATCACTATCGTACTCGGAATAGGCGTATCCGAGATCGAGATAAAACGTCCTGCTGAAATTGATATAGCTCAGTTGAGGATGGATCACGGCAATATCAGTGGACTCGCTTGTGCCAACCACAGGTGAAGCGGTAACAGTATACTCCCCTGCATAAGCGTCTATTTCCAGGGACAATTCGCCCGACATCGCACGAACAGGCAAGGTATAGCGGCCACCTACCCGAAATATGTTCTCATCGACTTCGCTATCGAGCTTGAGCTCGACAAAGGTGTAGTTATAGCCGAGGGAAAAGGAGGCGGATTGCAAGTAGTTGGCAAAGAGATTGATACCCAGGTTATACGCCATTTCCCTGGCCTCTGATTCTGAGTAATCGCGGTAATAGCCATGAGCGATCCCTGTGACCTGCCAGTCGTTTTCGCCCGCCGCTGCCGCAGCGGAAAATAACAGGCAGAGGGTGATGACAATGGATCTTGACGTTCGATACGCGACTTTTGAATTTACCATACAGACTAAGGCACTGTTTCTGAAAAACTGCAGACGTTTACGCTCGCGACGCTAACCCGCATTTCTCGCCAGGATCACGGGAGCAGGCGCAGGACGGAGCCCGAATGTCCCACCAGATGGACGAGCCCTCACTTGATCTTTGGATGCACAAAGCATTTTGCTCAGTCGGCAATACACTCGATTATTCCACGCCTTCGCAAAATCCTTTGTGCATCCAAATCTCGGCGCGATCATCTCGCCCCCTGGTGAGACAGGCGGGCTGGTGTTCGTAAGCGCTGCTCTGGAGCGAAAAGCGTAGCCATAGCTACGGTTTGAGTGATGAAACCGTAGGGTGCGCCGCGCGCTCCAGAACCGGCTACTCAATTTGAAGATTTGCGGTGCGCACGGCGCACCCTACGTTGCTCTCCATCTGCAATGACGGCATTTGCGGGCCAAAAATTTGAAATGTCATTGCGAACGCAGTGTAGCAATCTCCTGGATCGTGCGACCATACCCGCCAAAACGCACATGCAGCTTGCGGTGTTTGCCGAAAACCTACAAATCCAAGCATGCAGGTGACGTCAGCAACAAGGCCTGCTCAGTTGATCGTCAGCCGGGCAAATTTGCGCTTGCCGACCTGGAACACGGCCTCTGTTCCGGCAGTGATCCTCAGTGCCTTGTCCGCTATTTTCTCGCCATCGATTTTCACCGCGCCCTGCTGGATCATGCGCATCGCCTCGGAAGTGCTGGTACAAAGCCCTGCATCCTTGAGCAGATTGGCAATCGGATCACCCTGCGCATCGGTCTCGAAGACATGCTCCCGACTCTCGTCCGGAATCCCCCCAGTGGCGAACTGCGCGAAAAAATCCGCGCGCGCCTTGACCGCTGCATCGTGTGAGAGAAAACGCGTGATGAGTTCCTCGGCCAGCACGAACTTCACATCGCGTGGATTCTTGCCCGCTGCGATGTCCTGATTGAAACCATCAATCTCGGTCATCGGACGGAAGCTCAGCA
>JARFQK010000152.1 GCA_029287815.1 Gammaproteobacteria bacterium | reverse complement strand
ATCCTGGCGAAAGTCCTCCTCGATGATGTCTAGCAACAAGCCGACTGGTGTCTTTGCCGAAGATGCAAGATACTGTTCGAACCTGTCGAAACCCATTGGGTCCGCTTCGAACGAGCATGCCCCCAACATCGTTTTTCCGCTCCAGTGAAAAACCTTCAAGCGATGGCCGGCGAAAAAGAGGACTCTTTTCATTCTACGCCCCGGTCAGATTCTGATGTTGGAAACTGCATCATAAACCGGACCGAGCACGGCCATCATTATCCACAACATGATGCCACCGAGTATGATGGTCAGAGCCGGTACCAATGCGGGCTCGAGCTTGTCAATCGATTCCTTGACCTCCCGGTTGTAGAAATAGCTGACGTTGAGCAAGGCTTCGTCCATTGCACCTGTGTCTTCACCGACTCTGAGCATACGCACGATCATTGAAGGAAAGACGCCGGTGCTCTCAAAGCTGTCACTAATTCTTGAGCCTTCCGATATATTGTTGCGCGCCCTTCTGATCGAGTCTTCGAGCACCAGGTTATCGACCATGTCTTCGGAGATCGTCAGAGCGTCAAGCACCGTAATACCCGAGCTATACATCATCGCAAAGTAGTTGGCGAATCGCGCTAACTTTATCTTGGTGTTCAAAGAGCCGACTAACCAGAGTTTCAGCTTCAGACCATCAATGAGATATCTCAAAACTGGGCTCCTCGTGGCACTAAAGCGAAACAATGCATAAATAACAAAGGGCAGTGAAAAAACAATGAACCAGTAATCCACGAACGCATTCGAAACACCGACCAATATTCTGGTATGCAACGGAATCTCTGTGCCGATGTTTCGAATGAAAGGCAAAAGTTGCGGCATCAGGTACATCATCAAGAAGGCCACGACACCGAGCACGACAATAGAAACGATGACTGGATAGATCATTATTTTTTTTGTATGGGAGGCCAGTTCGTCCTGCCACCTGACTGTTTCCGCCAGATCCTTCAGAACCTCGGGCAGGTTACCCGTCTCTTCACCAACCCTGATCAGAGCGATGTATACCTTGTCAAATATTTGCGAATGCTCCGCCAGTGCGAGCGAGAGTGTCTTACCGCCCTCGATATCATCAATCACTGTTTGAAGGACATCGGTAAAGCGACTGTATTCGATGCTGTCCCTGATGTCTTTCAGGCTGTCGAGCAGTGGTACGCCTGACTTGGTCAGCTGCTCAAGATGAAACGTGAAGTTGATCAGATCGCGGCGCGAAATCGCCTTTTTTTGCAGCAGCGATATCGATACACGGTTGTGCTCTTTGTAACTGAGCAGATCGAAACCCATGCTGCTGAGCCGTTTCTCCAGCTCCATCGGATTGCTCGCGACCATCGTGTCAGAACGCACTTTTCCGTTCGCATCGATGGTTCGGAATTTATAGTCCGGCACCTACAATAACCTCGGTGTCAGGTCGATGACGCGGGACACTTCCTGAAGCGAAGTCTCACCTTTGAGCACGCGTCGTATGGCCTCATCCGCCAGAGTTCTGTAACCGGTCAAGGTTGCACATGAGCGCAGCTCGCCCAACGTTGCGCGTCGTGCGATCAGCTCGTCAAGCTCGTTGTCAATGCGTAATGCCTCAATGATAGCGACGCGACCTTTGTAGCCGGTGCTGTCGCAGGCAGCGCAGCCAACAGGTTCATAGATAGTGTGCGCCTCGTTGACATATTCGACACCAAGCAACTTGCTATCCACCTCGTCTGCCTGTCTCGGCCTCTTGCATTCTCGACACAGTAGCCTGACCAGTCGCTGACTAATGATGCCGATTATATTCCCCGTCATCACATCGGGCAGAACACCAATATCTAGCAAGCGAGGAATCGCCCCTATCGCAGAGTTGGTGTGCAGCGTGGAGAGCACCTGGTGTCCCGTCATTGCGGCACGAAAGGCCATGTCAGCCGTGTCTTCGTCGCGGATTTCGCCGACCAGAATGATATCCGGATCCTGCCGCATCATCGATCTTATGCCGTTAGCGAAATCCATGCGCGCAACCTCGTTGACCGAGGTTTGCCTGATCATGTCAACAGGATATTCCACAGGGTCCTCCAGCGTCATGATGTTCACCTGTTCCGACTTGACATAATTGAGCATGGAGTACAGCGTGGTTGTTTTTCCACTGCCGGTTGGGCCAGTGACCAGAATGATCCCTTCCGGTCTTGCCATCATCAATCTCAAACTGTCCAGGGTTGCCGCGTTAACGCCGAGCATTTCCAGCGGCACGATACCCTTGGCGCGGTCCAGCACGCGCAGTACGATATTTTCTCCGTGGGTGGTTGGCTGTGAAGACACGCGGAAATCCACCCGATGCCCTTGCACTTGCAGGCTCAGCCGACCATCCTGTGGAACACGCGTTTCAGCGATGTTCATAGCAGACATGACTTTCAGGCGTACAACGATCGCTGACCAGTAATCTTTGTGCAAACTGCGAATTTGGCGCAATACGCCATCGATGCGATAACGCAATCGCAGAAAGCCGTCTTCTGGTTCAAAATGGATATCCGAAGCCTCGCGCTTAACCGCGTCTGCCAGAATCGCGTCCACCAGTCTGACCAATGGCTGACTGTATTCATCGTCAATGGCGTCGAGGCTTTTGTAGTCAATTTCACCCGTTTCAATCTCGTGCAGAATGCCATCGACTGACAATTCATAACCATAGAACTGATCGATGGCCTTCTTGATTTCACCCATGCCGGCGACCAGCGGAATGATTTCCGTCTTGCGCCCTGCGAGTGCATGTATCCGGTCTTGCACCATCAGGTCGGAGGCGTTCATCATGGCGATTTTCAGCTGCTGGCCCTGCTTGTCATAGCTGACAGGAATAATGGTATGGCGCTCGGCGACTTCCTTGGGAATCAAGGTCAGAGCGTCCTGGTCGGGAATGACCTTGGTCAGATCGACACTGCCGACACCGAGTACCTTCCCTAGCACATCGCGCATCACGGACTCGGATACAAAACCCAGCGAAACCAGAATTTCACCGATCAGGCGACCGTTCTTTTTCTGTTCCGTCAGCGCGATCTCGACCTGGTCAGGCGTAACAAGCCCTTTCTCGATCAGTTCCTCGCCAAGCCTTTTCTTTCGCTTGATGATCGCGGGTGCATTCATGGCTAGTTTGCGACTCCAAGAGCAGACAGTCTGCTTTTGACAGCATCAGGGGAAAAACCCACGTTCCTTCCCGTGGCCAGCTTCAGACTACTCTCATAGTAATCGATTGCCGCCTCGTGTTTGCCAAGCCGATCCAGGCTGACGGCCAGGTTATAAGCGTAGTCAGGGTTTTGCCTGTCAGCCGTCCAGGCATTGAAATAAGCCTGTTGAGCCTTAGGCCAGCTGTTTTTTTTCACATACAAATTACCCAGCATAAATTGCAGGTTGGCATTGTCTGGCTGGTGCTCGATCAGCTGCTTCAGCCTGGTTTCGCTTAGCTCGCTGCCGTTATTCTGGGCAATACTGGCCAGACCTGCGTGTGCGTCGGGGTCTCTCGGGTCCATCTCCAACAGCTGGATATATAGATCTTTGGCGGCATCGATTCTGTTCTGCTGCACCGATACCGCAGCCAGGCCGAGCATCGCATCGCGGTTATCAGGCTCCAGGTTCAGAACCCTGGTGTATGCCCTCCGCGACAGGCCGTAATCCTTATCGTGATAAGCGTTCCATCCCTGCTCAAGCGCTTCACTAAGCGGATCACGTTTCTCAGCTCTTTGGACAGACAATGCTTGCGTTGCGCCAGCTGATACCGCCGGCTTGCGTTGAGTTTGTCTTGATTGGCTTACCCTCTTCGGCGATTTGCTGTCAGTCGTGGCCACAGCTTGGGCTTCCTGCCTGGACTGCGCTGGCTCGGCAAGGGACGTGAGGTTCTCTTCTATCCTGGTTTTCGACTCGAGCGTCTTCAAGGCCAGCACGTGCTCCTGCTGCATGTTTTCGATTTCCGCCAGCATATCGAGATAAAAGGCAATCCCCCCAATCACCAGACTCGCTAACGAAGCGGCGACAATTCCCACCCAGGTGACTATGCGGTTCTTTTTGTAGGTATGGTTGGTCTTACGGATCAGCAGATGCAGTGCTTCATCTGTAATTGTCGATGGTGCAGGCGTAGCCCACCGGGTTTCAACAAAAGTCTCTTCTGTATTCTTGGGCGCGACGTTCGCAGCGGTTTCCGGGGGCTCCGAGAGCGTTAGCGTTTCATCATCAAGCTCAAGCTCATACGGAATTTGTATTTCAGTCTCGGGATTCGGATTATCGTGAGCCAGGTATTCAGCATACTGCCCTTGCACCCGTTCTTCAATCGTCCCTGGAGTTGCCGAGCTCGAACTGGTATTTTGCTTTTCCTCGGCGGCTTTTTTCAGGGCATCCAGTAACAGACTCATATGCACACGTCCTTATGATCTGACTCCAAACAGGGCCTACTGCTGTTCTTGCACGAACTCACTCTGATCACTCCCGGCAGTCTCGAGCGCGTTACCGCTGCGCGTATGCAGCTCTTCGAGCAGATACTTTCGGTACTGGCTGAGTTCGCCCGTGAGGCTTGCATCCTTGGTAACGACAGGACGGATGAAGATGACGAGCTCTGATTTGACGTACTGATCGTCCTGAAACCTGAACAAGCCCCCTAACACAGGCAGGCTGGACAGTAGGGGCACACCCGTCGTCGACTTGTCGATCTGGTCCTGCATCAGGCCGCCGATCACAGCAGTATCACCGTTTTCGATCTTCAGAACCGATTCGATCTCACGAACCTGGATCACCGGAATTTCGCTGGTCACCCCTGCCTCCGCCAGTTCCGGATTGGGATCTCTGACAAAATCTATGATCCGCGATATCGTCGGTCGCACATTGAGCGTGACCACCTCATTGCTGTCAATGAATGGTGTAACCGACATGACAAACCCGACCGGAACGGTATTGACATCGGTATCGACGGTTACCAGGGAGTTCTGGTTGACGGAGCCGGGCACTGCCTCGACCTCAGTCGTGAAATAAACCTCGTTGTCAACGACTTTCAACAACGCGCTCTGGTTATTGATCGCCATGACCTTCGGGCTTGACAGCACTTTGACATCCCCGAATGTTTCCAGCGCTTTCAGGGTCAGGTTCAGGGGGTTGCCATCGATTGATTCGGCAAGATTGAAAGAAAAGAAAGGTGTTGTACCGAGGTTGCCGCCGAGTAGATCCTGCGTAGTCGCAGTGTTGGGATCGCTGGTCACCAGGGACCAGTCGATGCCAGCCTGGTAGCGATCGCTGAGCCTGACTTCAGCGATAGTTGCTTCGATCAGGACCTGTCGTTGCACACTATCAAGGACCTTGTCAATGAACGCCTGTAACTGCGCGTGCTGTTTGGCTGTTGCCTTGACCCCGATAATGCCACTTTCCCTGTTCACGATAATTCTGTCGCTGGTCTCAATGTCATCGTCCCTGCCAGCCTTCACTGTTTCACCGATGATGCCGGCAATGTTGATCGTCAGCGATCTCCAGAACTGGTTATTCGACATGTTCTGAACCACGGAGCTCGAATCGTTACCGCTCTCTGGCCCACCTGACCCCCCCTGCCCGCTCTCCACATTGGCGGTTCCGGTCGACCTTATTTGTGAAGAAACTTCAACCGTGCCTGCACTCTTGCGCGAAACGTTCAGGTAGCTGATATTGTAGGTCTTCAAAAACGGAGTATCCGCCTGTACACGCAGCGTGTTGTCGGTAAGCTGGTAGCGAATATCGGTTTGACGGGAGATGCGATCCAGTATTTTTGGCAAAGTCTGGTCAATCGCGTTCATGGTCAATTTGCCCGATATCTCGTTTTCTATGTCCAGGTTGAGCTTCGCGTCCCGAGCCATTGAAAACAGTAGTTCCCGTATCGGCACGTCATGTACGACCACCGTATAAGTTTCAAGATCAGGCCTCTGCTTTGGCCGCGGAAGTACAGGCGCTCGGGTAACCGGTTCTGGAATATCCGCGAGCGCAGGCCGATCAGGCATCAGGTGGCCCTCCGATACCTCGGGAGGGTTGGACGCACCACAGCCTGCGAGCATCAGTAGCCCCAATACCAAACTGCCAATCGCGATTATTCTTTTCATCAAATTGACCGGTCCCAAATGCAGATGACAGGCAGACATGAATCCAGAGCCTAACGGCCGGGTTCCAGGTCCTTCCTGAGTGCGCTGACACGACGTAAGTACGGCTTGCTCGCCTTCATGCTCGCCGGCAAATTTCCAAGTACAGAACGCGCAGTATTCAGTGAGTTGAAGTCATCGTACAGAACCATGTATACACGACCTCCCCCGACCTTAGTGTCATAGACGTAAATCTTTTCAAAATCAAGAAGATCGGGCAGTTCCCGCAGAAACTTTTCGACGGCCTCCGCCTCTGAAAGCGGGGTCGTGAAAAGTTGAATACTGTATCGGCCATCGTCGACCT
Organism: Gammaproteobacteria bacterium; assembly: GCA_029287815.1. GTDB lineage: Bacteria > Pseudomonadota > Gammaproteobacteria > SZUA-229 > SZUA-229 > JABDQW01. Next base: position 9,697 of record JARFQK010000152.1, on the reverse strand, counting down.
TGGCCAGCCATGCTTCGGTATCGACAAGTCGTTGTTTCAAGAAGTCAAACTCGGTACTCGCAAGGACCGGATTCGGGTAATCGAACGCCATCGTGCGGGTCAAGTCTGGCTTAGTCGCTGCAGGCGCGGTATGCATAGCCAGCAGGAGTTTGTCAGGACTCGCCAGGGATGCGGCCACGTGCTCGCCGGGCGTGATCCAGCCGGGTAGCCTGTAGCCAAGCCATACAGCCAGCATCATTGCCAGGGCGATACCCGCGGTCATTGCCGCAGGCCTGTAATTCACCGGCCTGGCAAATTTGCTGTCTTTCGCCGCGGTGGCAACGTGACCCGCCGTTACCCGATGGCTTCCCTCCGAGAATGCCGCCATCAATGCCTTGTCTGCGATGATATTGATGCGTCTCGACAAACCATCTGAATATTTTTTGACAGCATTGGCTGTGCGTTGATCGAAGATATTCGTTCCCCGATAACCGACTGAACGCAGCCTGAAATTCAGATATTCCAGTGTGTCCTCGGGCGGAAAAGGTTCGAGATAAAAACTGTGGGTGATGCGTTCTCGCAATTGTCGGATTCGGGGTTCAGACAGCTTGATATCCAGTTCGGGCTGGCCGAAAAGCACCATCTGCAACAGCTTGTGCTGGTCTGTTTCGAGGTTACTCAACAAACGTATCTCCTCGAGCGTCTCGACCGGCATGCTCTGCGCTTCTTCGACAAAAACCACGACCTGACGGTTGTCAGCGTGCTTGCGCAATAGATAGTCCTGCAGCTTCTGCATCACATCGAGTTTGCAGTCATCGTTGTTGACACCGAGCTGCAACTCATGCGCAATGGCGTGAAGGATATTGTCGGGTGACAGGCTCGGATTAGCGATGTAGACAATATCCACGAAGTTCGACAGCCTCACCTCGAGCATTCGACAAAGCATGGTTTTACCGCTGCCAACTTCCCCCACAACCTTGATCATGCCCTCGCCGGAATTTATCGCGTAGATCAATGCCTCGAGTGCTGCGCCGCGCTTACAGCCCTCATAGAACATGCTGGTATCGGGTGTAATTTTGAAAGGTGGTCGCTCGAGACCGAAATGCTCAAGGTACATCTAGATTTTCCCCAGCTTCTGCACCCGGCTGTAAAGGGTGGTTCTGTTGACGTGCAACGCTTCGGCTGCCTTGCTGATATTGTTGTTGTATTTTTCCAGCGCAATGCGTATGCACCGACTCTCGAGATCATTCAGCAGATCGTCCAGGACCAGCTCACCCGCCTCGAGTTTGCTGACAAGGTATTCATCTGACAGTGACGGGCCCTGCTCTCCCAATATCTCAGCGGACAGTTGGGTTTCGAGTTCATCCTGAAGCTGCTGGCGGGTCACCCGGCTGGCGGGGTATTTTGTGCCGAGCCTGATGACAATATTTCTGAGTTCTCGAACATTGCCTGGGAAGTTATAACTGTTCCACAACTCCAAAGCCTGATCATCGAGCGTGAACGGCGACAAGGTATCGGCATACATCTGCTGAAAGTGTTCGAGCAAGAGCATCTTGTCCTGTTCGCGTTCGCGCAACGGCGGCATGCTGATGTGCAGGATTCCGAGTCGATGATACAGATCGCTTCGAAAACGACCCGTCACCACTTCGTCGCTCAAAACCTTGTTGGTCGCAGCAACTATACGAGCCCGCGATCTGCAAACCTGCGTTTCGCCGATCCGGTAAAACTCGCCGGTCTCCAAAACGCGCAGCAATTTGCTCTGCAAGGCCAGCGGCAGCTCGCCTATTTCGTCAAGAAACAGCGTGCCGCTGTCGACTTCGAGAAAGAAGCCGCTATGTTCCTTATCTGCGCCGGTAAATGCGCCCTTGCTGTGGCCGAACAACTGCGCTTCGAGCAGATCGGGTGCAATCGAGGCACAATTGATCACGATGTAAGGCTGGTCCTCGCGCTTGCTCTGAGCATGAAGTGCTTTTGCAATCATTTCCTTACCCGTGCCCGATTCACCTTCGATCAGCACCGGAAAGGGCGAATCAGCAAACTGTTGTATCTGATTGCGAACAGCCTCGATCGATGCACTGCTCCCGACGAGACCGCTATCGTCGAGGGCCTGGCGTTTGATTTCTATCGCCTGCAACCTCTGTTGATGCTGCAAACGGCTGAGGAGCAGATCAGGATCGGCTGGCTTGGCGATGAAATCAACCGCGCCCAAGGTCAATGCATGCTGGATATTGACGTCGTTATCCTGACCCGACAAGACCAGGATCTTCATGTTCGGATTGCGGATAATCAGCTCCCTAATCAGCGCGAAGCCCTCTTCCGGCTTGTGCGGGAACGGCGGCAATCCGAGATCGACCAGGGCGATATCGGGACATTGGTCGAGTGCGGCCAGGCGACTGTTGACCTGGTATCGACTCTCGGCGGTTATCACCTCGTATTGGGCACTTAGTAAGAAGCCAAGGCTCTCGGTTATCAGCGGGTCATCATCGACCAGGAGGAGCTTTGACTTGCCAGACATTTCCGCTTTCATCGCTGTTTCGGGCATACTATGCCTCGTTTTTTGTCATTGAGTTCCCCATCAGACATATATAGCAGAACGGTTTGCCAATAATGCATTCCGGGAGTGTTTGTATTGAGAATACGAAATAGGAGATAGAACCCTTCCATGTTCAATATCGTGTTGTATCAGCCTGAAATACCCCCGAACACAGGTAATATCATCCGTCTCTGTGCAAATACCGGGTGCCAGCTTCATCTCATCGAGCCCCTCGGATTTGACCTCAACGACAAACGACTTCGTCGTGCAGGCCTTGACTATCACGAATGGGCTGATGTGAAAGTTCATTCTGACCTGAGTTCAGTCTGTTGTAAAGCCGATAGCTGCTACGCGATATCGACACGAGGCAAGACTGCGTACACGAACGTGGACTTCAAGCCGGGGGATACACTGATTTTCGGTCCCGAGACCCGTGGACTTCCGAGCGAATATCTGGACTCATTCGATCAGGATCGGATCCTTCGCATTCCGATGCGCGCGCAAAGCCGCAGCTTGAACCTGTCTAACGCTGTCGCTGTGCTGGTCTATGAGGGCTTGAGGCAAAACAACTTTGCCGATGCCTCAACGACCAGAGCCTTGTGATAAAAAATATGTAAAATCATTAAGTTATATGAAGGCTTACCCCGCATCCAGGCTACCGACGCTGCATGCTTGTCAGCGAACCCTACCCTGACCGGGCGCGCAACAACGCTGGGGCGCTGCACGTGATTCGGCAACCGCTGTCAACAGTGCCGGCTTTCGAGGCGCTGCATTCGCGGCCTGGATCTGGACCCAGTCGCACTTGGACCCGGACCGACTCCGGGCGTAGCATGCTTAGATTGAGTTGAAACGGCCTTACCTTTTGTTACAACTTTGGCCCGCTGTCAGATAAGTTCTGCGATGGATTTCCTTTCCAGGAGCGAGCGAACCGCATCGTGCGGATGAAAGCCGAGGTAAAGGACTTTGTGCACCTGCTCGATAATCGGCAGTTCGACCTGGTACGCGTGGCCGAGCCTGACCGCTTCCTGCGCGGACCGGACACCCTCGATCTCCTGGCCAATCTCCTTCGCAATCTGTTCTTTATCCAGGCCCTTGGCCAGCAGCAATCCCGTTCGACGGTTGCGCGACTGATCATCGGTGCAGGTCAGAACCAGGTCCCCTAGACCTGCAAGCCCCATGAAGGTATCTCGATTACAGCCCATGGCTTCACCCAGACGCATTATTTCCGTCAGGCCACGGGTGATCAGTGCTGCCCTCGAGTTGGCACCAAAACCCAGACCGTCGGCGATGCCTGCAGCAATCGCCAACGGATTCTTCAATGCGCCGCCGAGCTCAACACCGGCAACATCGTTACTGGTGTATGCACGAAAATAGCCGGTATGCAGACAGTCGCGCCAGTCGTCGGCCACTCCTTCCCGTGTCGAGGCCACAGTAATTGCGGTTGGCAGATCACGTGCAACTTCACCAGCAAAGGTGGGACCCGAGATAACCGCCAGTCTGTTGCACTGAGGCACCTCCTCGCTGAAAACCTGATGCAGCAGTTTACCGGTGCCCTCCTCGATGCCTTTACTCGCCCACGCGATGGTCATATCAGCGTTAAAGCATGAAGCGTTAGCATGCAGAAATGATCGATAGGCGTGGCTGGGAATGACGATCAACACGAGCAGCTCGCTTCCCTGCAACGCCTGCTCCAGACGGTGATAAAGCTGCAGGTTTTTCGGGAATTGAACACCCGGCAAATACTGCTGATTACTGCGCTGCCGCTCCATCTGCTCAACGTGCGCAGCACGTTTGGCCCATAGTCTCACGTCAAGGCCAGCTCGAGCCAGATGGATCGCCAGCGCAGTACCCCACGAGCCGGCACCCAGAACCGCTACCGTTCTATGCCGCGAATTCATAGCAGGTTGGACTTTCATCTGACACAGGTCTTTGGTGTTTATCGCTCATTCGGAGATCGAGATTGAAGCAGTACCCGCTGATGTCCGCTACTTTTGACCCGCCTGGTGAGAAATGCGGGCTAGCTCTTTACCCCGGGTTCGGCACCAGCCACCCCGCTTCAGTGCGCAGTCTCCTGGGCCGCTGCTGGCTGTTGCTGCTGCTTGGCTTGTTGCAGGTACAGCGCATTGAAATTGACTGGCGCCAGCAGCAGTGGTGGAAAACCGCCTTTGCTGACGAGTTCTGCAATCGCTTCGCGTGCAAAAGGAAAAAGTGTTTCCGGGCAAAATGCTGCCAGCATACCCTTCAAATTCTCCGATTCAAAACCAGCAACGGTAAAAATCCCGGCTTGCGTTAACTCCACCAAGAATGCTGTTTTCTGATCCTGCTTGGCCGTCACCGTGATTTTCAGATCGACCTCATAGGAGTTCTGTCCCAGAGATTGATGCGAGCTGTTCAACTGGATGTTGACTTCAGGCTTCCAGTCGCCGTCGGTGAACACTTTCGGTGCGTTGGGTGATTCGAACGATACGTCTTTCAGATAGATTTTCTGGATAGCAAACTGTTGCTGCGGCGCCTGACCCTCAGGTTGCCCTGGCGCTGGCTGGTTTTCCTCGGCCATGATGATTACTCTTGTTTGAAGGTTAACGGGTTACTTTTTTGTCAGCGGCAGATTGGCATCCTGCCAGCCCAGAATCCCGCCTGCAAGATTATGAACGTCACTGAATCCCGAATTCTTCAGTATTCTACAGGCTTTGCCAGAGACGTTACCACTACGGCAGTAGGCTAACACTGGCTTGTCTTTGTGTTTTGCCAGTTTTTCAAGCTGGCTTTTCAACGACGTAATAGGAATGTTTTTCGCATGCTTGATGTGCCCCTTGTCGAAATCCGCCGACTCGCGGACATCGATCACGACCGCGTCATCCTTGTTCATCAACCGGATGGCTGCTGTTGGGTCCACCTGGTTTGCTTTGCCGGTCTGATGTTCGTATTCAGCCTTGATGACCAGCAGCAGAACGACAATGAAAGCGCCAACCAGGAACGGGTGGTTACCAGCAAATTCGATGATCTGTTCCATCAAACTTCAGTTGTTATTAGGTTTCTTTTGCCGCTCGGACTGCGCTAATCCTGAATTTTTCTGGCGGAACAGAATACATCCTGCATCATCCCAATCAAACGCAGCGTCCGAGTGTCACTGACACGATAAAATACCTTGTTCGCATCTTTTCGCGATGCAAGGATACCTTTGTCACGCAAAATCGCAAGATGTTGGGAAATATTGCTTTGTGATGTACCCACTGATTCAACGATATCTTGTACACTAACCTCCTGATTTCCCAGTGTGCACAATATTTTTAGCCTCAATGGGTGAGACATGGCTTTGAGAGAGCGAGACGCACGATTGATATCTTCTTCGCGGGTCATCAATACGGTATTTTCAAGATCGGCGATATTCATCTTTCCTGGAACCTGACATGCTACATTTATAATTATATAAGAAAAAAGCGAAACTATAATACACAAATATAATAGAAATAAAACTACATTTGTCAGAAAACAGGCAAAAAATTTTACGTTTCTCACTGATCTGGTCGACCATGAAGGCAGTTGCGCGGATGAGTCTTATCGCCATATACGCGCGCGGCAGCACCGTGAGCTGGATGTTAATGCTGTTATTTGCACTGTTAACGCCAAAAACACAGCTAATGGGCTCAGAGAATTCGGATTTCGAGCGATACAAAAGCAAGTTGGAACGCGTGCAGCAGAGCATCGAAAAAGTCAAACAGCACCTGAGCGGTGCGCGCAACAAACGCGGCAATGTGTTTACGGATCTGCAGCAGCTCGAGAGCAGGATAAGCAAGAACTCAAAGACACTGAGCAAAACCGAATCCGATATTGATCAACAAAAACAGCGGATAGCAGCCATGCGCAGCGATCTGGCAGAATCACAGCAGAAGCTGACCGCGCAAAAACAGCGCCTGGCGGATCAGTTTCGATCCGCCTACGCAATCGGGCATCAGCAACAGCTAAAAATGCTGCTTAATCAAGAAGATCCGGCAGTTCTTGGGCGCATCAACGTCTACTTCGACTACCTGAATCGGGCACGCGAATCGCAGATCAGCGCGTTTTTGCACAGCATCAGCGAGAAACAACAGCTGGACGATGCCTTGCAGAGCACTCTGCGCGAGCATGAACGCAGTCTCGCAGAACGCAAGAAGCAGAAAAATTCACTTCTAAGTCAGCGACTTAAGAGAAAGCAATTGCTCGCCAGTCTGGATCGGAAGATCCGCAATCAAGAGAAGCATCTGAACGAACTCGAAGCAAGCCGCAATCGAATAGAAAATCTGCTGGAGTCACTCGGAGAATTACTGGCCGACATTCCACAAAGCCCATCCGACTCGAGACCATTTCAGCAACAGCGCGGCAAGCTCCCATGGCCCGCCTCGGGGCCTTTCCTCGCGACCTACGGTGAGCCGCGCAAACAAGGCGGTATGAAATGGAAAGGGGTGCTGATAAACACCAAGCATGGCACCCCCGTTCGAGCGGTCAGCCGAGGTCGTATCGCATTCGCGGACTGGCTGCAAGGCTTTGGTTTTATTGTGATTATCGACCACGGAGATGGTTTCATGAGCCTCTATGGGCACAATGAAACACTGCGCAAACAGGCCGGCGACTGGGTCGAGGCCGGGGAGGTTGTTGCGACCAGCGGCGACAGCGGTGGGCAGCCTTTTCCGGGCGTTTATTTCGAGATACGCGCGAGGGGCAAACCTGTCGATCCAAGCCAGTGGTGCTCCAGGGCTGCCAGATTCACCACCAGTCTCAACTAAGGAAGCTCTGAACAATTCATCCCTGACTTATCAGAGCACGGGAAACATAAAATGCGATTTTCTGTTTCCCCTCATTTTCAATCGCTTAAGGCGATTTACAATGGCGACGCGTCCATGTGCCGCGGAAACTCTGAATAAATCAGAGTTTCCCCAACACGTTATCGGGAACAAGTGGACGCCGCTCAGTTCTATATATATCATAAGTATAAAGCCAAGCACGAAAATCGTCGCAACTGAGCTATAGTAATGGGTTATGGGCCTGATCGGCCTGGAGATTATCATGAGTAAACAATTCAAGACCGCGTTGGTACTGGTCTTCGGAGTATTTCTGGGTATATCAGCGTCACTGACCGGCAATGTTCTGGCCAACAAAGAGGAAGCCAAAGGTCTGCCGCTTGACCAGCTCCGTAATTTTTCCGACATTTTTTCACGCATCAAATCCGACTACGTGGAGGATGTCGAAGACGAGACCCTGCTCGAACACGCGATTCGCGGCATGCTTTCCGGGCTCGATCCGCATTCAACTTATTTGAACCCGGATGAATACAACGAACTGAGAATTGGCACCTCCGGGGAATTCGGTGGGCTGGGTATCCAGGTTGGCATGGAAGACGGTTTCGTCAAGGTGATTTCGCCGATCGACGACACGCCAGCCTACGAGGCTGGGCTGCAGGCCGGGGATCTGATCATCCGCCTCGATGAAAAAACCGTCAAGGGGATGACGCTGAACGACGCCGTCAAGGTCATGCGCGGCAAGCCTGGCACGGATATCGAACTGACCGTGGTGCGGGAAGGCGAGGACAAACCGCTGTCTTTCGTCGTCACTCGCGACATCATCAAAGTGAAAAGTGTGAAAAACCGCTTGCTCGATCCCGGCTACGGTTACATCCGTATCAGCAACTTCCAATCGGGGACAGCGGCCCAGTTGCTTGATGCGATCAAATCGCTCAGAGAGGAGAACGAAGCGGAGCTGAAGGGTTTGGTCCTTGACTTGCGCAATAATCCCGGTGGGGTGCTGAATGCAGCCGCTGAGGTTACCGACTTGTTCATCAACAAAGGTAAACTCGTCTACACGGCGGGCAGGATCGACAACTCACACTACGAGTACAACGCCAAGCCCGGCGATGTTCTGGACGGTGCTCCGGTTGTAGTGCTCATCAATGGTGGCTCTGCCTCTGCATCAGAGATTGTGGCTGGTGCGCTGCAGGATCACAAACGCGCTGTGGTCATGGGCAGCAAATCGTTCGGCAAAGGCTCGGTTCAGACCATACAGGAACTCAGAAGCGGTGGTGCCGTAAAAATTACGACCGCGCGCTATTTCACGCCGAAAGGCAGGTCGATACAGGGCGCAGGCATCACGCCCGATATCATATTGGAAAAATACACAGTGACTTCTGCTGATGACGACTCGATGACTCGTATCAAAGAGGCGGACTTGAGCAACCACATCAGCAATCCAACGATGTCCGAAGAGGAAATCAAGAAATCAGGCGAAAAGTCGGAAGAGGACAAAGTCCTGGCGACTGAAGACTACCAGCTACATGAAGCACTGCTGCTGTTGAAGGGCCTGACTATTTTCAACCGATCCTGACATTGAACGCTGCCAATGGCAGGTACTTTCAAGGAGTCGATAGGAATCACGCTGGTCGCTTGAGATAAATGACTGGGTAACCGGAGGAAACAGACAATGTCGCGAGTGCTGGTGCCGCTGGCGCAGGGTTGTGAAGAGCTGGAAGCGATTACCATTACCGACCTGCTGGTGCGCGCGGGTATCCACGTCACCACTGTCGGGCTCGATGACAGGCCGGTAAAAGCCTCGCGCGGCACCACCATACTGCCGGACACGACCATAGACGCGGTTCGCGACCAAGTTTTTGATATGGTCGTTTTGCCCGGCGGCCTACCCGGTGCCGACAATCTGCGAGACGACCAGGCCGTTCAGTCATTGCTCAAGAAACACGCAGAAGAGGGCAAGTATATCGGTGCGATTTGTGCCGCACCAAAGGCATTGGCCGCTGCCGGCCTGCTCAACGGAAAAAAGGCAACGGCTTACCCCGGTGTACTGAATGCTCTCGGTGATGACCGGATCGACGTCAAAGACTCGGCCATAGAAACCGACGGCAGGGTCGTGACTTCTCGGGGTCCAGGCACCGCGATGGATTTTGCACTGACATTGATCGAGTTGCTGGAGGGCGCCGAGAAAAGGGAAGAGGTGAATAATCAGCTGGTCAGATGACAGACAGCGCTCAAAAATGGATCCTAACTGGTTCTAACCCGAATGGCGCTTACGTAAGGAAGCTCTCAATAATTCATCCCTGAATTATCAGAGCACGGGAAGCATAAAATGCGATTTTCTGTTTCCCTCCATTTTCAATCGCTTAGGGCGATCAAAAATGGCGGCGCATCCGTGCGCCGCTGAAAC
>JARFQK010000100.1 GCA_029287815.1 Gammaproteobacteria bacterium | reverse complement strand
TGGCGGATTCATGAACAAATGCAAACCGACGAACAGCACCGAAGTGAGCACATTGGCTGTGCTGATCTGCAGCCATGACTTCCGGCCCCATTCCCGTTTGATCAGCTGTCCCTGGATCAAACCACGAAACAGGATTTCCTCGAAGAGCGGTTGCCAGAGGATCAGCGAGAGTAGCAACAGCCAATCGAAAGGGCGCGGCGAAGCGAAGGAGGGCAGCCAGCGCTGACCCAGCCAGACAACCAGGATACCGGCAATCAGTGCGAGCAGAAATCGATAATCCAGCAGGCACCGCCATGCCGGTCTCAAACCGATTTCGTTTGCGAGGTATCGCAGCGTGCTATCAGCCATGCCGGATCATACCGCAAGAAACAACGACGGTCATCGCGCAGCGAAAACGCAAGCCATCCCGTCACTGCGAGGAGCGACAGCGACGCGGCAATCTCATAATCTCTCGCGCAATCACATCGGCACCGTAGGTTGCGCCGCGCGCACCAAAAGCCGGTCAAGCCACTCCCATACTCAATTCTGGTGCGCACGGCGCACCCTACAAATACTGTTGAGCCATTTGGTGATAGAAAAAGGGTCCTCTTTTAGTCCGCAGATGAACGCAGATAAACGCGGATGTTTTGTTGTTTGTACGCCGCGCATGAGCATCAACCCAGGCCTTGGAAAATCTCTGCGTTTATCGGTGTTCATCCGCGTTCATCTGCGGACTAAACTATCGATTCTTGCCACCACCGCCGCCGCTATTTCCGCCTCCACCTGTCTTGCACGCCGGGTCCTGACGGCAATCCAGCCGGTCGAGGCAGTCGGTCAGGCCGTCGGCGCTGACCGCGCCATTCCTGATTTCGCTGGCGTTGCGAGCGTAATAGTCTCCGCTGCCGGCCTGACCATCGAGACCGATGCTGATCAGCTCGACTTGAAGATCCGGGGCGGGTTTTGCACCGGTTAAGACAAAGCTACCGGCGGTCACTATCAACGCACCAACCGCTAGCGGCGGCAAAAAGTCGGGCAAACGTTTAAACGGGAGTCGCAGCATGACTTGGCCACTCCATTATTAATGCCGCAAAATTTGAAAGGTCCGTATCAAACTAAGTAACCAGTCTCAGATTATCGAAATGTTCTGGGTCTTGCATTGACAATCGTCAATCGTCAGAACCGCATGCAGTCTTATCCGACAGACGGTACTTGCATCGTTCGGATGATGCTTGTGACTTTAGGAGTTCGTGTTGCGATGTCGCCGCGCTGGCGCGAGGGGTTCAACGCCTGGATTGAATTTATGCTTGCTTACATTTGGTTACAACATATGTATATGTTCACATCGTACCGGTTGATCGCAACAAGTTAACGAGGTAGAGTCGCGAACTTGATTCGAATCAACACATGATTAGAATCGATCTGTCAAATTAATGACATAATTTGTCAAGAAAGCCTTGGCAAATTTCTTTATCCTTAGCAGGCAAGTGTAAATATGAGTGAGGAAAAATGTACGCCGGGCAATCGCTTACGCAGCAAATATTGTTTAAAGGAAAGCAGAAAATTGATAATTGTCAATGTATTGTCGGATAATTTGAAATAGGATAGCTTTCCCAATTTGTGGATCCTAACGGTTTGCAAAATTATTTACGCTTTAGTCTTTATGCAACGAATCAGGTGCACTGTGCCTGATCTCTGGTAATACCCTCAGGAGGGATGGAAATTGTGAAGAACCTACGTACTACGATCAAACCCTTGACGGCCGCGGTAGCTGGTGCCATCGTCTTTACTGCGTTGTCATCTAACGTTAACGCTGTGTGCGAGCCGGGCGTTTTCCCATGCGTCGAGCCCAACAATCGAATCAAGCTTGACTACCCTCTCGCCGATGACATGGCCCTATGGCTGACTGAGGCCGATGTTTACGCGTTGAACCCGGTCAACCTGCGTGCCGGTGTCCACCCTGACCGCGCCGATCCGGCAGGTGGACCTTACGGTGTCGTTTATATATTCCCGGATGCAACAACCGCGAATGACTGGTGGGACCCAACAACCGAACCGATGCCAATGGGGATTCCGGCTGACGCAGTTGCGTTTATCCACTGGGTATTGGACAATGGCAGTGGCCAGTTCCCCGGCGTCATGGCCAAGGCCGATGTCGACGGCTTCAAATCGCGCAATTGTATCATGGCGGCCGGCGAAGAGATCCCGCTGCAAGGCGGTACCTTCGAAGAGAAGAACTGCAACAACCCGCAGGGCTCTTCCAAGCGCTTCAAAATCGGTCTTCTCAAAATGAACGAGCCGATCGATCTGGTCTATAACGTCGAGCCGGCTGATTTGGCCTACAACAACTACGATTCGTTGCCTACTTTCGACGGCGTCGAAGAGTCTGGCCGGATCTACCGTATCCTGCAGAAATTTAACAACACCACGGGTACGGATATAATCGATGAGTCCGGTAACGTAATCGAAGTGCGCGAAGGCAAGCGCTTGGCCGGCTACCGCCTCGAGCTCGGTCACGGTGTCGGTACTGCTGATCCAGCAGCTGGAGGATTTCAGCCTATCGCCGACGGCTCCGGTCTCGAGGTCGACAAGACGCTCGGCTGGGAGCTGCGCCCGTGTATGCCGGACCATTTCCTCGATGTCTTGCGCGATCGTCCCGGTACCGGTACCAACCCGTGTTCACCGATTACCGACTCCACGGGCCAGCCGTTGCCGCAGGAAATCTGGCTGGAAGAGGAATACGCCTCGTTCTCGCCGAAGAATTATTCCACCCGCGATGACAAGCGCATGCTGGGCATCGGCATCCCCGGCGGCTTCTGGGACAAGAACCCTGGCGGCATGTATCCGCCTGAAATCCAGACGCTGGCCAAACTCGACAGCGGCTACAAGGATGCTGCTGACCCCGTTTACTGGGACAGCCGGGTCGATGATCCGCTACTGGTCACGCAACCGCCGCTGGGCACTTATTATGGCGCCACCACGCCCAACTTTTTTGATCATGTGACGTATGTCGCCGATATGCTGGATCGTATCGACGGCAATGTCGCAGTCGATTACAACTCCAGCAACGCGCCGACACCATTCCCGATGGGCTATCTGCCGTATTATGGTGTACTGGCCGACCCGTATGATGATGTTGGGATCGCGCCGTTCCGTATAGTCGAAGATGACGACGGCCTGCCCTCCAGCGAAGGCGATATGAAAGCCTGGTGGGACGGTTTCAACTTCCGTTGGGGCATCGAAGGCCCGGTGTACGACGGTATCATCGAGCCTGAGAACGCGTACGCCAGGGTTGATGACGCGCTGGTCAAGGAATGGGCGCTGTACCCGCTGGTCGAGGACTGCAACGAGACCGATCCGGACGCCGAGGATGCCTGCCCGCCGGGCCCAGTGTATGAAATCGGTATTATAGACGACCTCGCTGCCCTGAACCTCGACGCCTTCGTCTACCTGGGTCGTAGCTACGATCCGGTCGCCAATCCGACCTTCACCGTGCGACTGACCACGGTTTCGACGGACAATGCCGATCCTTACGGCGACGGTACACCAGCGCCTGGTTTCCCGCTAGCTGCAGATGCCACTGGAGTGGCTCCGGGAGCCTGGGTTGCCAGTCCGCCGCCGGATTTGGAGTCCTTGATCTCGGCTGACGGCATTATCAGTATCCAGGAACCGGCTTATGCGGGTGAAGACCTGGTCATCGTGCTCGGTGATACCGATGCCGCAGTGACCGGTTTGCCAACAGTGACGGTCACGAATGACAGCACTGGTGAAACCGAAACCCTTACACTGGCTCCGGATGCGCTTTATGACTGGAGGTTCGAGGCATCGTTGCCGACGGTTGCCGATGCTGCGCCCGGTGCAAGCGGCGACGGCAGCTTGAATGCCTGGCCACTCCAAACGGTTACGGTCACCTATGTCGATGCAAACACCGGTGTGGATGCCGATGGTGACGGTTTGCCAGATACCAATGTCACCAAGACCGATACGGTGACCATAGATTCTCGGGAGATAGAGTACATTTGTGACGACGGCCTCGACAACGATGAAGACGGTTTGATCGACCTTGAGGATCCGGACTGCGCAGCATTTGCTGTGCCTCCGACCACCGAGGACGGCGGCTTCTGCTCGTATAACCCGAACGGCCGTTTCGATCCTGTGCTGCCCGCGCTGGTATTGATCGGACTGGGTTACCTTGGCTTACGTCGTAAGATCGGAGGCGCTAAGTAATCTGGCTTGCGTTGAACAACAGCGGCCCACCCTGGGTGGGTCGCTGGTCAGGCCAAACATTTAGGAGAAGCAATTAAATGAATTCAACTAAAATTTCTAAATTTATACGATCGACACTGGTCGTGGGGGCGGCAGCGATACTGGTTGCCGGCTGTTCCAGTGACGATGACACCGTTCCTATAACAGACGAAGGTGATGATGGGACGATTACACCGGAAACGGTTCCACCACCACCACCGGCCAGCACGATCAACGGCATCTGGGTAGGTGACTTCAGCCTGGAAACCACCCGTCTGGACATCGACTACGATGTGGGCATGTTGTTCAACCGTGTCGTGTCAGAGGATTCGGCAATTCGAGGTGACTCGGTCGGTGTTGCGCTCGGCGATGGTCCGTTGAGCAAGGATGCGCTGACCGAATATCCGCACTTTCTGTTCGCCGGTGGTTTCACGTTCTTTAATGAATCCGTGACCAATACACCGGGCGAGGATGATATTGAACTGACGGCTGCAGAAGAGATCGTCTGTCATGTGCCGGCTCTCGACAACGACGGCGATGGGCAACCTGACTATCCGTCAACCGATGGTGGTGTCTGGGCAGTCGGGCGTTTCGGTACCCAGGGTAGCTTCTTACAGGAGTTTGCCTATGATACCGGTTCGGCAGCAGGTCCGGATCAGCGCGGTGCCGGCTGTCTGTATTACGCCTTCGATGAAACTACCGGCGTTGCCAAGCTGACCGGTGAGGTCCAGTTTGAGGAAGCGACCAAGCTGTTCGTTGATTTAACCTATGCACCGGACAATGCCAGGACTGTCGCCATCGAGAGTCTGGCCTTATCGGGTGAGGACGGTAGTCCGGATGCCGTATACCATCTCTGGAGCAATGACAACAGTGGCACTTCGATGTCTTATACCCGGGACACGTTCACTACACCCACTCTGAGGGTTATCGAAAACAGTGCGGTCTCCGACAGTTGCGGCGCGCAGTTGAATGTACAGCAGGTCGCAATCGACACTCGGTCGCTGAATCTGTTCAACGTGAACACGCTCGATCCGCACGTGACCGGCTGCAACGTGGATCTGGATTCGATCATCGATGCTAACCTGCCTTTTGTCGGGCTGGGTGCTTTGGTCGATATCAATCGCGATGGTGTACCGGAATACTACCAGGTGATGAGGAGCACGGGCACCGGCGAGGGAATTACCGCGCATGCACTGTTTAACGTGTTCACCATCAATTATGGGGACGCCGAGTTCTAAACCGTAGTCCATAACACCGCATCAAGAAAAGGGCCTGGAGACAGGCCCTTTTTTTGTCTAGCGGTAGGAGCGGCTTGAGCCGCGAATCTCGGGGCCAGCTCGCAGGCCGTTCGCGGCTCAAGCCGCTCCTACAGGCGATACACCATCAGCGTCGTTGCCTGTTCCAGGCAGTCGATACGGTTAACGAGTCGGCTACGCTTCGTAAGACAGGCAGAGATTGCCGCGTCGCTGTCGCTCCTCGCAATGACCGTTATGTATGACGTCATGAGGTAGATACAATCGTTGCGGGCGTAGCGAAATGCGGTCATTGCGAGGAACGAAGCAATCTCTCACAGGATAACGCAAAGGTACAAAAGATCGCCGCGCTACCGCACGCGATGACGCCTTTCTGCTCCTGTTGGTGCTCAAGTAAGTGCCATTCTACAGTGGCCCCTCGCAATGGCATGGCGGTTCAGGCTAAATTGCGTGGTCATGAAACCATCGTCGCACGCAAAGCCACGCTCGTATCAACAGCCTATTTCAGACTCCGTAGGGTGCGCCGTGCGCACCAGAAACGATGTTCGGCGCCTTATCGATGGTGCGCGCGGCGCATCCTACACTGCTATGTGTGTGTTGATACTGTTCTGCGGAGCCGTATCGGCGCGAGAGACGAGCCCGCCAGCGGATGATGTCGAGGATGCGTTTGAAGACACCTGGCATTACGAAGCCAGGCTGCTCAAATTCGAGCGCCAGTACGGTACATCCGACAGTGAGGCCTACAACGAATGGGCTGGCTTCGTCGTGCTCGGCAAAAACCCCAACGCGTTCTGGCTGACCACCAAGGGAGCGACCAAGGGCGGCGAGACCGAGAGCGCCGAAATCCGGTTGTTTTACAGTTACACGTTTGCGCCCCACATCGGCGTGCAGTTCGGCTGGCGGCGCGATATCGAGCCCGAGCCGAGCCGCGACTGGCTGGGTATCGGATTGATCGGTGTATTGCCTTTCAAGATTGGGGCCGAGGCCACGCTTTTCGTCGGTGAATCGGATCGCCTCGCGGCCCGGTTCGAAATCGCATACCGCCACGAACTCTCGGATCGGTGGTCGTTGACACCGGATCTCGAGGTGAATGCTTACAGCGAAGATGACCGGCAAACCAGCGTCGGCTCCGGTGTGTCGGATGTGGACCTGGGCCTGCGTTTGCGCTATCGGGTCATCGAAGGCCTGTCGCCCTACCTCGGCATCACCTGGAAAGACGACTTGACGAGCACCGAAGAAGACACCAGCGATCTACGCTGGCTGCTCGGCGTGACCGCGTGGTTTTGAGTAGCCGGGGGCAGCGCCGCTTTACGGAAACTGGATA
>JARFQK010000013.1 GCA_029287815.1 Gammaproteobacteria bacterium | reverse complement strand
AGTGACAGGCTGTCGCGGTAGTCAGCATAGGCGCGGTCTCGGTCGTGCTTGATCTGGAGTAAAGCATGAATGCAACGGTACTCGTTGGTGCGTTGCTGATCCAGTTGTTCGATCTGTAGACACCAGTCCACCCAGTCGATCGCTTCGCTGTCCTGCAAAGCCAGGCATAGCATCGCCTTCAGTTCGCCGATGCGAAGCGTTGCCCAAGCAGTTCCAGGATCCGGGGCCACCCCGATAAACTCGGCAACGCGGTGAAGATCACTGTAGCCACCCCTCTCGAGCTGCACCAGCAGATCGCGCCAGGCAACATGATCGAGATTCTTCAACGACAGCACCGCTTCCCTGAAATGCCCACCTTCATTGTTGTTCTCCCATATCAGATCATCGACCGGATAGATGTCAGACATTCCCGGTACAACGATGCGGCACGCGTACACATCAAGATGGTCATAGTCTGCGATATAGATTTCAAATCCCAGGGAATGGACCAGCTCGGATAGATACTCGAATTCATCGCGCGTGCTCGCATCATGCTCCCAGTCGATGAAACCGAAATCCGGCCTACCTTTGAAGAAGTCGTAGGCGACCAGACCGCTCGAATCGATGAAATGTGATTCCAGGTTCTGCGGGTCCGACACCTGATCGAGATCAAAGCTCGGCTGTTGAAATCCGTCCAGTTGATCGAGACCCCTACCCTGCAACAGCTCGGTGACAGCGCGTTCGAGGGCGACCTCGAAGCAGGGGTGCGCACCAAACGACGCAAACACAGAGCCGTTTCGGGGGTTGATCAGCGTCACACTGACTACAGGATATTGGCCACCCATGGATGCATCGGCGATACGCAGATGATAGCCTGATCGATGCAGCTCATCGATCGCAGCGACAATCGCCGGAAACCTCTGGATAACATCTGCCGGCACCTCCGGCAGGCAAAGACCCCGGCTGATGACCCTGTTTTCCACATACCGTTCAAAAATCTCGGACAAGGCCTGCACGCGCGCCTCATTGCAGGTGTTACCCGCGGACATGCCATTGCTGACATAAATATTGCCGATGATACTGACTGGAAACCAGATCGTCTTGCCGTCCTTTTGCCGCTGAAACGGCAATGCACAGATGCCACGCGAGCCATCGCCAGAGTTGGCATCGAGCAGCTGGCCTGCGCGCAGCTGCTTGTCAGGATCAAAGTAGCCCCACAAGGCCTTATCGAGCAGACCATCTGGCGGAAAATCTTTGCCTATCGTAAACCAGCGTTCATTCGGGTAATGCACGAAGCCATCGTTGGCGAATTCCTCACCCAGATAATAATCAGCGAAGAAATAATTAGTGCTCAGGCGTTCGAAATACTCACCGAAGGCACTTGCAAGACAGGCTTTGTGGCTGGCGCCTTTGCCATTGGTGAACAACAAACCGCATTGTCTGTCCCTGATATGCACCGAATAGACGTTCGGCACCGGGTTCAACCAGGATGCCTCTTCGATGTCGAACCCGAGTGCTTTGAGCTGGCTGAGCCAGCACTCGATCGTGGATTCAAGATCGCGGTCTTTCCCCTTGATGAATGTGATTTCAGACATCGCGCGAGCTAATGCGTTTTCTCACCAGGATAGGGCTAAGAACCATTGCTGTCCGACATACCAAGTTATTAGATGATATCGAACACCGATTTGAAAGCGCTAGATTCAGGAGCTTGCTACGCCGCTGTCGTCGCTCGCAATGACGAGCAAGTGGGACAACAATGGCTAAGAACGCTTTTTTCATTTACCACTCGCCAGTCGCGCCTGCTGCAGGTGCAAAGCGATGCGTGCCACATGGTGGCTGACACGTTCTATCCAGCGGAGCGCCTCAAGACAATCCGTAGCCTCGGGCACATCAATCTTGCCATCAACGACGCTGGATGCGATGGTGTCGCGCATCGGCTCGACGCTTTCATTGATATATCCACCCACCTCACGGCTGCGCACTACTATCTCATCCCAATTGCCTGTCACCATATCCTGTAACAGCGAGTCGATAACCTCCAGCAGTGCGCCACTGATCGGCGACAACACCTCGGCATCGCGTGCAGTCGCGGCTCGCCCCTGTTCTTCATCGCAGCGTTCGCGCAAGCGCTTTAAGTGGTCGAGCGCATGCACCAAAGCAAGCATACGCTCCCAGCTGTTATCGGAAGCCGAACTGGGGTCAACTTGATCGAGATATTCCCGCGTTTCATCCAGTGCTGTGCGCATTCTTGCCAGATCAGCACGCCTCTCCGTCTTGTCAAAGCTGAGCAACGACTCAAGATGATTGAGCATCACTGTGTAATACGACAGCAGATGCTCCTGGACGGCGGACAGCGCGAACGCTGGAGTCTGCAGCAAACGATCATCGTAGGCAGTGCTGTAGACCAGCTTTTGCTCCGGTATCAGTTTCTTCATCATGCTGGCGAACTGGCTGGTCACCGGCAAAACCAGGATGACGCCCAGGGTGTTGAACAGGGTATGAAACGCGACCAGCCCAATCTCCGCGTTGGCGTGGAGAGCCCCAGGGAAAAGCTGATGCCAGAAACCGATATACGGATTGATCAACAACAACGCCCCCATAGCCGTGAGCATATTATAGATCATGTGTGACACCCCGGTGCGCCGCGCGGCGGTGGTGCCGCCGATCGTTGCGATGACGGCCGTAATCGTAGTGCCGACATCCATGCCGATGATCAACGCCAGCCCCTGCTCAAAACTGATCGCGCCGGCGTGTAAGGCCGTCATCGTCGCAGCAACACCCGCGCTTGACGATTGTGTGATCACTGTTGCGAGCGCACCGATCATTACTGTCTGAATACGTCCGACAACGGTATCTGGCGGCAAGGTCTCTGGGGTCACGATGCCCTGCAACCCTGCCATGCCGGTTTGCATGACGCCGATCGCCACGAAAATCAGGCCAAAACCGGCCAACGCGTAACCAGCCGAGCGAACCTTGCCTTTGGCAAACAGTCGCAACAACGCACCTAAGAGTATCACTGGCAACATCACCGTGCCGAGTTTCAATTTGAACCCCAGCAAAGCCACCATCCAGCCGGTAATCGTCGTCCCAATGTTGGCCCCGAAGATAATGCCCAGAGAGGATGTGAATGTCATCAGGCCGGCGCCGACGAAACCGACCGCGGCAACGGTCGTCGCGCTGGATGATTGCAGGATAGCGGTACTAATTGCACCAGTCAGAGCCCCACTGGCTGGAGTCGCGGAAAACCGCATCAGCGCCGAGCGAATCGCATCGCCGGCCACTTCGCGCAGACCCTCGGTCATGATGATCATGCCGAGCAAGAACATCCCTAGCCCGCCAAATGCCTGGATCGCTGTAGTGATATGTTCGCTCATACGACTGGTCTAAGCCCAATAGCTCTCATTGAAGACGCATTTGGTTTGCTCCGTCATTGCAAGCAGCCACGGCGACGCGGCAATCGCCATCCGTAACGCGAGCGTCCAGAGATTACAGGTTACATCCATGTAAGTTGCCCCTTTGGGGCCGCACGCTGTGCGTTAATCTTTCTCCAGGAAAGATTCATGCTTCGCTGCGCTCGCTATGACGAAAGCGTAAATCGTCATTACTAGCCCGCATTTCTCACCAGGCGGCGCTATATCCTGAGAAGGCATTGGTCTCTTTGAAGAAAATCCTGATGATCAAAATACAGTGTGTTCTTCAAGCATGCCTATCACGGTTCAGGCTAGTCTTCGCGTCCGTAGGCTTGCTCTTCACTCAAACCGTAGCCATAGCTACGCTTTTCGCTCCAGAGCGGCGCTTACGAACACCAGCCCGCCTGTCTCACCAGGGGGCGAGATTATCACGCCGAGATTTGGATTGATGAAATACATCCCTGTATTTCACCCCTTCGGGGTCGCTTTGCGGTCCAAATCCGTTCCAGACGGATTAGCCAAAAAGGATTTTGCTAAGGAGTGGAATAACCTTGTGTATTGCCGACTGAGCAAAATTCTTTGTGCATTCAAAGATCACGTGCGGGCTCGTCCATCTGGTGAGACAGGCGGGCTAACTCCTGCGCCTGCTCCCGTGATCCTGGTGAGAAATGCGGGCTAGCGACGCGGCAATCTCCTGCAGATTACGCGGGTGTCGCGAGATTGCTTCGCTACGCTCGCAATGACGCGTAAGTTGGACGGCAGTGGCGAGATATCATCGATCAACGGGTCGTTGGCCTGGTTGTCTGCGATAACCACGTCTGTAGCTGGCTTGCGATGTAATCGGCTGATAACCGTTCCTGCTCGAGTCGCAAGCCTTTGTAGCCGCCATATCGGAGTTCATCGAACAATTCGATTTCTTCGGCGGTCAGGTTCGGCGGCAATTTCTCGACTGGCGAAGGCTCGGGAACCGCGCGTTGGCGGAATTGCGCGAACGTTTTTCGGTCCATCATCAACGCGTTCAATGAGGGCAGGTATTGGCGCGCATCACTGAGTATATTGAATCCCCAGGTGTCGATATCGCCCCAGTAGGCGATGTGCTTGTCGCGCAGCCAGCCGGCGTCGAGCCAGCTCACGTTCGCTCCGCCACCGAACACCGCGATCGTATCGTCCAGGCGGGGCAGGCCGAAGCCGGACTGGTTGTTCTCAACGATCAGAATATTGCCGGCCGGCAACGAAGTCTCACGCAAAGTCTGGGTCGGCAATTGCAGGACTGGCAGGTCGCACAGGCGTTCTCGGCTCTGCGGGCACAGTGGGCGCACAAGGAGCCAGGCCTTGGGTAGCTCCCGACAGCCGAGCCAGTTCAGCAGGCCATTGGCTTCAGTGATCTCGCCGTTAAGGTGCGCATCGAGCAAATCGGCGATTAGTGCAAGATTGTTCTCAAGAAACTTGGTATCGACCTGTTTCAATGGCAGTGCGCGCAGATAAGATTCGCGGCCGATGTTTTGATGCAGTTGTGTGACCAGTCTGGCGATCAGCGTCGCATCTTCCTCACTCATCTGCTCGAGCGTCTGCAGGTGACGAACCAGAACCGGGTACAGGTCGGCATCAAGCTCCAACAACGGCGCCATCCGTTTTTCCCAGCGCTGATTGCGCGCAACGGCTTTCGGCCCGATGAAGGCGACCAGGTCCTGCAGGCTGTCGAGTGTCAGCGTGGCCGGGATCTCGTGGATGCCCAGTTCACGGTATTGTCGTTGTACCCACTGGATACGATGCCGATGCGGTGATTGCTGCCATTGCTTGATAAAGGCATGGAAGCGATCGACCTGCTTCAGCGCCTGGGCACCGGTCGGGACCTTGAGCGAGACCTGCAATGGGAAAGGTCGCTTTCCCAGAAGACGTTCACGCAGATTTTTTGGTGACTCCCATTCCTTGTTCAGCAACAGCGCCCGCACATCGTCGGGCAACAGTCCCCAATCGCTCATGAAGCATGTTCCAGCTCAATACCAAGTTCGTTGGCAAGCATTCGGCTTTGCTGGTCGCGGGCGGCTTGGGTTTTGTCCAGCTCTTCCCAGGTCACCTCGCACAAGCGGCTTTCATGGCTGGTCGCGTCACGCTCGGCAATCACCAGGGAACGGGCGGACTCGCGCGCCAGATTCAGGTTCTTGAACGGTGTGATCAGGTTGATATGGATGTTCAGTTCCTTGAACACGCGCAACACGCGTCGACTCACGGCTTCGGCGGTATTGGAAAACGCTTCGTCGAGAAAGACCGTGCAGTAGGTCGGCCGTTCCGCGCCCTCCGGCGTCAATACATACGCCAGGCTGGCCGCGACGATGGTGCCGGCGAATGATTCTTTCTCGCCTCCGGACTTGCCGCTCGATGACATCAATACATCGCGAACCTCGCGCGTGTCTGCGTCGAGCTCTTCAGCGTAGAACGACAGCTGGTAGCGCGGGTCGAGCAAGCGCAGGCTTTCCTTGTTGTTCGCGGTGAGCGGATCGCTGGCTTTGTCTAGAATCGCGATCACGGCCTGCAGGTCCCGGAAGCGCTGTTCGTGGTCATCGCTGCCGGCTTGGGCGAATACCTGGATCAGGCGCCGGTTGAAGTCTTGCACGTGAGGGAATTGCTCGGATTTCATGCCCAGGCGCAAATGACTGCCGGGACGGAACTCGGTGCGTACCAGCACCCGGTTGATGGTTTCGATGCGTTCGCTGATCTCTTCGCGTTCTGCGTCCATTCGCGATTTGATGCCGGCCAACGAATACGTGGTGTGTTTGTTCAGGCGCTGCTTGAACTTCTCGACCAGCGCCGGCAGGCCTTCGTGCTCCAGCTGCTCCAAATGCTGCAAATAATCATCGATGCTTTCGATGCTGCGGCCCCAGTCAGCCGCGATCGCCTGCCAATTGTCCTTGCTGTAGAACGTGGACATGATCGATACCGCTTGATTGCTCGCCTGCGTCTTGCGATTGCTGGCACCATTCAGCTGCCGCTGCAGGGTATCGCGATGCCTGGCTTCCAGCTCGTGGGCCTGTTCGAGCTGGTCGGCGGTCAGTTCAGCGACTCTTTGAC
Organism: Gammaproteobacteria bacterium; assembly: GCA_029287815.1. Taxonomy (GTDB): domain Bacteria; phylum Pseudomonadota; class Gammaproteobacteria; order SZUA-229; family SZUA-229; genus JABDQW01. The sequence continues at coordinate 822 of JARFQK010000013.1, read as the reverse complement.
ACAGCCAGGCGCGCACCGCGTCATCGAGGCCGGCAGACGCGATCAGCTGCGCTTTGTCCTGGGCGGCCTGCGCCAGTTCGCGGTCCTTCTCGAAACCGGCAATGATTTTGTTCTGATCGGTCTGTTGCTGTTGCAGCTGCTCCAGCTCATGCTTGGCTGCCTGCCAGCGCTGTTGCGCCTGTTCGAGGTCACCCCCGGATTGTTGCAGTGCGTCCAGGTCCGACTGTTGGCTGTGTTGCAGGGCTTGCCAATACGGTACATCGATTTCCGGCCAGTGAAAACCGCCGAGTTGTTGCCAGTGTTGCGCGCGTTGTTCGACCTGGTCCATCAGCGCGCGGCGTTGTTTGGTTTGTTGCGTGAGTGTCTCCAGCTCACCAGCCAGCTGTTCGGCTTCCTGGCGCAGCGTGTGCAGTCGAAGCGTGTTGGAAAAACCGAGTTGCCACTGGCGTTTGTCGTCGATCCGCTGCCGGTCTTTTTTCTCGAAACGCCCTTTGTCGAAATGAATCAGTCCTTGCAGCGTTAGCGAATACGGCGTGCGGTCGAGATCTTTGGTGCTGGCGACACAGTGCAGATCAAAACGCTGCAAATGGTGTTTCAGCCAATCGCGGTACGGGTGGTCGCGCCATTGCAGCTTGCGCAGGTAACCGTCGCTTTTGAATTCCGCAGTGCCGTAGACTTTGCGCACCACCTGGACCCGCACGTGCAGGCCGGTGTGACGTTGATTCAGCCAGCGGGTAATCAACGGATAGCGGGCTTCGGGGACCAACATGGTCGTGCGCAGGCCACCCAGGGCACGCTCAACCGCTCCTTGCCATTCGCGGC
>JARFQK010000395.1 GCA_029287815.1 Gammaproteobacteria bacterium | reverse complement strand
CTGCTGCGCGTACACGTCATTGCGAGCCGCGATAGCGGCGTGGCAATCTCCTGAATTTCGCGCTTTCGCCGTTTGTTACTCCAGGGCTCTGGCCAGAGCAGCTCGGATCAGAGAGGCCGATGCACCGGTCGCCTCCACTCCTCGCGCATCCAGCAGGGTGAAATCGACATACCCGGGCATCTCGTCCAGCTGCAGAACGAATTGTTCAGTTTGCCTCGGCTCCTTGTCGCCAGACTTGCCTTTGAGGAGTTGCATGAACCAGCTCGATTCGGCGATTTCATCAACCTCTTGATCCTCGGCAGGTGTCAAACGGGTCGTATCGGGCAGTACGAAACTGATTCTTCCGTCTTTCTTGTCCAGCGCAATCCCCTCCATCTGCATTCGATCCAGCGCTCGGATCGTTCGGTACCAGACAAAATCCATCGAGCCTTTCATCTGCAGGACCGCAACCTCTCCAGTTTCCATGGCGCCCTGAGCCGGAGGATCGATGTCATCACCCTTGAAGGTCTCCTTATAGGTGACATAAGACTGAAAAGGCTTGTATTCCCTGAGCAGACTTTCAGCCTGGTTGTCGCTGAGTCCAGCGAACAGCGTCAGGCGCGCGAGAATCTCACGTTCGAGTTCGATATCGCTTTTTCGCCCGCGCCACTCGGGTTTACCGATCTCATCGCCCTCTGTGTCAGCGAAGACTTCGATACCGTAATGCGCAACAAAAATATGTGTCTTGGTGCGGTCAGCTGCCGGTTCGATACGCATTCGAAACATGTCCCTGTAATCCGGTTCAAGTTTGCTGAACAACCGGACGAAATAATTCGCGTCATCACGAACCTGTAGCTGCCCGGTCCAGTCGGTCTTCATGAAGCCCAGCATCGGTCGATTTTCCAGCAGACGGATACCTTCGTGCTCCCAGAACGCCTCGAGTTTCGGCCAGACAACTTCCGGTGCCGCATCGACCTCGAGGAAATACATGCTGCCTTCGTTCCTCAAGCGGATGCCTTTGAACTCGGGTGCGACCGCCTTGTTCAGCCTGTGCCTCGCCTGAAAATCCTCCAGCGCCTCTCCGGTTGGTTGCGGAACCTCGATCTCGGCCGTTGACTTTTCCAAAGCCAAATCGGGCGGCAGCTCCAGGCTCTTATAGTATTCTGCACCCTGGTACTCGGGCCGCTCGTTCTTGTCACAGGCCGACAGATGTACTGCCGCAACCAGAAGCATCAACGTACGGATCGTGAAAAGCTTCAAGATATCGCTCCGGCATCACGCATCGCCTGGCGCAACGGCTGGTGAAATTGTTCGCTCAATGGAGTCAACGGCAATCGTATGCCTTCAGGAATCAGCCCCATCTGATGCAGAGCCCACTTGACCGGGATTGGATTAGCCTCTAGAAACAGACAGGTATGCAGACCTTCCAGAGGTCGATTGAGTTCCAGCGCCTGCTCCCTGTCACCGGCCAGTGCCGCATCGCACATTTCGGCCATGCGCGCCGGCACGACGTTGCTCGTGACCGAGATCACACCGTGGCCACCCTGCAGCATGAATTCGGTGCCAGTCGCATCGTCACCGCTGTAGAGCCGGAAGTCATCAGGCACCGTCGCCAGAATGTCCCGCAAACGCTCGATGCTGCCCGTTGCCTCCTTGATTCCGATAATGTTAGGTATCGTAGCGAGCCGAGACACGGTTTCCGGCAACATGTCGCACACGGTACGACCCGGCACGTTGTAGAGTATCTGTGGAATATCCACCGATTCCGCTATCAGCCGATGGTGCAAGAACAAGCCTTCTTGCGTTGGTTTATTATAATAGGGCGCTACCAGCAGACACGCATCCGCTCCACCCTGCTGCGCACAACGGGTGAGCGCAATGGCTTCTGCGGTCGAATTCGATCCGGTCCCGGCGATGATGGCGATACGTCCGGCAGCCATTTCCACCGTTCGACGCATGACCTCGCAATGCTCTTCCATATCCAGCGTGGCGGACTCGCCCGTGGTTCCCACCGACACTAACGCTGATGTACCGTTAGCAACATGAAAATCAACCAGTTTTGATAGACTGTCATAGTCGACCGATCCATCAGCGAACATTGGGGTCACCAATGCCACCATACTACCTCGAAACATGATTTCTCCCCGGGAGACAATGGCTGGATAAAGCAGGTCGCACAGTTAAGCAACTTTTTTCTGCGATTTCAACGAGGATTGCAGCCGCAATGACTATAATCAATATTGAAAATAACCAAACACTGCGAATATCAGAAAAATCACAAATGTCTACCAAAGAACGAAGAAACCATCAACGCATTCCATTCCAGGCAGAAATCATCATGCAGGCCGGTAATCAGGAATGGAGCTGCAACCTGCTCGACATCTCGCTCAAGGGCATGCTAGTTGAGCCACCCGATAACCTCGACGTCGATACCAGCAAGCCCTGCGCTCTGGCGCTGTTCCTGGGCGAAAACGTCTCCATCCATGCCCGCGTGAAAATCGCCCATGAGGAACAGAACGGCAACTGGGGTTTGCAGTGGCTGCATATCGATCTGGACAGCCTGAAGCATCTTCGTCGCCTGCTCGAGCTGAACATGAACGAACCGAGCCTGCTGAACAGGGAACTGGCCGAACTGGTGTAACGCGCCCTCATTGTTTACACTCTCAGGTCCCGAAAACGGATACCCGACACCATGTCTGAGCAACTCGTGATTACCGCGCTGGGCGATGACCGTCCTGGCATCGTCGATGAATTAAGCAACGCCTTGTTCAGGCATAATCTGAACATCGAAGACAGCCGTATGAGCGTGCTCGGCGGAGAGTTCGCAGTACTGATCCTGGTCGGCGGAACGCGACCATCGATCGATGCTTTCGTTGCTGACATTGCCGCTCTCGAACAGTCGCTCAACATGAAAATACTGGTGAAGCGAACCAGCGGCGAGACCGGACGCGCGGCGATGATCCCCTACGATGTGGAAGTGGTCGCGATAGACAACCCGGGTATCGTGCACAAGCTGGCCAGTTTTTTTGCGAGCCGTCGGATCAATATCGTCAACCTGAACACCGAGCGTTACGCGGCAGCTCACACAGCAACACCCATGTTCGCTGTAAAGATGACCGTCTGTATACCGACTGAAACGCCGCTGAAGCAACTGCGCGATGAATTCATCGATATGTGCGATGAATTGAACCTCGATGCTTCGATGTCGCCCGCAAACTGAACGAGGTAACACCATGGTAAAAATTGACAAAAAAATCAAAAACTTCACACTGCCGGCCACCGGTGACAAAGAAATCAGCCTGGATGACTTCAAGGGCAAAAAATTGGTACTGTATTTCTATCCCAAAGACAGCACGCCAGGCTGCACCACCGAAGGCCAGGATTTCCGCGACGCCAAAGCCAGGTTTACCCGGCAAAACGCGGTCGTGCTCGGCGTCTCACGTGATAGCGTGAAATCACACGAAAATTTCAAGTCGAAACAGAAGTTCAACTTCGACCTGCTCTCTGACACCGATGAATCCCTGTGCAAGGAATTCGATGTCATCAAGATGAAAAACATGTACGGTAAGCAGGTGCGTGGCGTCGAGCGCAGCACATTCCTGATCGACGAGGATGGCGTGCTGCGCCAGGAATGGCGCAAGGTGAAAGTCAAAGATCACGTGAATGAGGTCCTGGAAGC
>JARFQK010000323.1 GCA_029287815.1 Gammaproteobacteria bacterium | reverse complement strand
CCCCCCCCCCCCCCCCCCCCCCCCCCCCCCCCCCCCCCCCCCCACCACCACGTTGTACTCATCGTCGGCAGCGTCAGATGTGTATAAGAGACAGGGGGGGTGCCAGGCTGGATTGGGAAGCATTCACCTCACTGCCGCCGGCCGGATTCGAGATGGGTGGTGGTTTCGGCAACGCTATCGTCGGTACCCTGCTCATGGTCGGTATTGCGAGCGCGCTGAGTATTCCCATCGGTGTGATGGCGGCCCTGTATCTGGCGATTCTCGGTCCGCACAGTAAACTTGCCGAGAACGCCCGTTTCCTGGCCAAGGTGCTCACCGGCTTTCCCTCCATCCTCGCCGGGGTGTTCGCCTATGCGACCATCGTGCTGTGGATGGGCACCTATTCGGCCTGGGCCGGCGGCGTCGCCCTGGCGGTGCTGATGCTGCCCACCGTGACCCTGGCTGCGGAGGAGGCCATGAAACAGGTGCCCCAACGAATGAAGGACGCTGCCTTCGGCATGGGTTGCACCCGCACCCAGGTCATCTGGAAGGTGGTGTTGCCCACCGGTCTGCCCGGCATCCTCACCGGGGTGATACTAGCCGTGGCCGGTGCGGCGGGTGAATCTGCACCCTTGCTGTTTACCGCGCTGTTCAGCAACTACTTTGTCTCCGAACTCGCTGAGCCCACCGCCTCGCTGTCGATTCTCATCTATAATTTCTCTGGCATGCCGTTCGAGAACCAGATCGAGCTGGCCTGGGCGGCGTCCCTGGTGTTGGTGTTGATTGTGTTGGTCTTTAACATCCTCGCCCGGGTGATCGGTCGGTCCAAGGTCTAATCATGATTTTCAGGTATCGCTTATGAACGCAATCGCTGAAACGGCCGCATCCGGTGCGGCTGCTTATCAACCCGAAGGCAAGGTGGTCATCGATTGCCACGCCAAGAGCATCTTCTACGGGAAATTTCGTGCCGTGCGCGATAGCTCGGTGCCTATCGAGAAGAACAAGATTACCGGCTTTATCGGTCCTTCAGGTTGCGGTAAGAGCACGGTGTTACGCAGCCTCAACCGGATGAATGACCTGATCGACAGTTTTCGCTTCGAGGGGCACGTCCACTATCACAACAAGGACATATACGCCAAGAATGTGGATCCCGTGGTGGTACGTCGCTACATCGGCATGGTGTTTCAGCAGCCCAATCCCTTCTCCATGAGTATCTACGACAATGTCGCCTTCGGCCTGCGCCTAAATCGTTACAAGGGCGATATGGACGAGCGGGTGGAGAAGGGTCTGCGCGGTGCCGCCTTGTGGGACGAGGTTAAGGACAAGCTCAAGAACAGCGGTCTGTCCCTGTCCGGCGGCCAGCAACAACGTCTGTGCATCGCTCGCGCCATTGCCACCGAGCCGGATGTGTTGCTGATGGACGAGCCCGCCTCGGCCCTGGACCCGATCGCCACCCGGCAGGTCGAGGAGCTGATGCTGGAACTCAAGGAAAATTTCACCGTCGCCCTGGTGACCCACAACATGCAACAGGCGACGCGGGTAGCCGATACCACGGCGTTTTTCGGTGTGGATATCTCCAGGGGCGGGCGCACGGGCTACCTGGTGGAAATGGGGCCGACCCAGCAGATCTTCGAGGACCCCAGGGAACAACTGACCAAGGAATATATCTCCGGCGAATTCAGCTGAGCAGAGACCCGAGGACACGTCATGATGATCAGCCAAAAGCTTGTATCGGCGGGTTCGCTGCTGCTGGTGTGCGCGGCCCTTTTGCTGGCCTGTGGCAGGGAGACGTCTGAGGCACCCGGGTCCGCGGCGCAGTCCGACGCCGGCGCGAGCCTGCAACTGAGCGGTGCGGGGTCGACCTTCGTGGCCCCGCTCATGAAGCGGTGGATCGATGAGTACCGGCAAGACCATCCGGACGTCTCGTTCGCCTATGACGAGGTCGGCAGCGGCGAGGGCATCAAACGCTTCATCGCCGGTGAGGTGGGTTTCGGTGCCAGCGATGCGGCAATGAGCGATGAGGAGATCGCTCGTACCCAGCCACCCGCGGGTCGGGGTGTCAGGCTGGTCCCCGTGACAGCGGGTGAGGTGGTGATTGCCTACAATATGCCGGATATCGAGGGCGAGTTACGGCTGCCTCGGGACGTCTATGTGGACATCTTCCTCGGCAAGATCAGCCGCTGGGATGACCCGCGCATCGCGGCGGCCAATCCGGATCTCAAGCTGCCGCCTAAGTTGATTCAGGTGGTGGCGCGGCGTGAGAGCAGCGGTACGACCTTCGCTTTCACCAATCACCTGAGCGCCGTGAGCGATGTCTGGCGTGACAGTCTCGGCACCGGCAAACAGATCGACTGGCCGGGTGGGGCCATGACCGCTCTTGGCAATGAGGGTGTTGCCCAGCGTCTCAAGATCACACAGAACTCCATCGGTTACCTGGAGTACGGTTTTGCCCGCCGGATTGGCTTGCCGGTAGCTGTGTTGGAGAACCGCGCCGGCGTCTTCGTGGCGCCCGGCGCCGCAGCCGGTAAGGCGGCGCTCAACGCCGCCGCACCCGATACCCCCGACGACCTGCGCCTTTTCCTACCGGACCCGCCGGGTAACGCTGCCTATCCGATCGTCAGTCTTGTCTGGCTACTGCTCAATGAGACCTATGCCGAGCCGCAGCAGGCGCTGGCCCTCAAACAGGCGGTAGACTGGTGGCTGGTGCGAGGCCAATCCATCGCCGAGGAGATGGGGTACATACCGCTGCCGGAGAGCCTGGTTCTCCGCGCTCGCCGCGCCCTGGACGACATCAGCTGAGCGGGGCAGGCGAGGGCAGGGTTAGGGCAATTTGCAGACGCTGGCGGCCGTTTTCTGGCAGGTTCTGGTCATGGATAGCAGGATCCGACGTTTGAATATGGCGGCTATTGAAGCCGCACTGGTATCGGTACAACACGATTTTCCGCGTATTAACGCCAGGCTGAGCGCCAGGCGCGACCTCCTTACCGACGAAGTGCTGGAGAATATGCTCGCCGGTTATCGCGTTGTCGATCAATACCTTGCACAGGCTGAGGATCCGTTCGCCATGGGTAATTCGAAGCGCTTACTCGAACTTAACCGGTTGGTGCTGTGCGGTGAGGATAAAGAACAGCAGAATTGTTGCCCGCAACACCTGGCGGCCAGCGAGCAACACTTTTATGAGGCGCCGGGCGGCGGTGTGGAGGACCTGATGAACTGGTTGAACTTGCATCGTAGCAAGTCGGTCTGGCGACGCGCCGCCGGCGTGTTCGCGCATATCCTGAGCGAGCCGCAGTTGTATATCGAAGGCAACCATCGCACCGGCGCATTGCTGATGAGTTCTATGCTGGCACGGGAAGGGCAACCGCCTTTCGTGCTTACGGTGGATAATGCCGAACATTTTTTCAACCCGGCGACGCTGATCAAGAAGACGAAAAAGCACGGCCTGGACAACCTGTTGCGATTGCCCAAGTTGACCAAACGCTTTGCACGGCTGCTTGAGGCGCAGGCGGACGACTCTTTTCTGATGGCGTGCTAAACGCGCGCCATCAAGCGCGGACTAAGCATGACTTCGGGCGAGCATGGAGAACCTGCGGCGATGCAAAAGATGATCGATGACTATATTACGAAGACTTACGCAACCAGAGGAGCTACGTCATGTCAAACCCTCGTATTCAGTCTTTCAGCTTCTTGCTGGTGATTTTATGGGTGATCTGGATGCCCCTGTCGATCGCCGTTGCAGCGGAAGACAGCACAAGTCCATCATCGGTTAAAGCCGTTAAATTAGTGGGTGCCGGCGCCACTTTCCCGGCGCCGCTCTATCAGCGCTGGTTCAGGGATTACTATCTGCAACACAAGAACGTCCGCGTGGATTATCAGGGTATCGGCAGTGGCGCGGGAATCACCAATTTCAAGGGAAAACGACTCGATTTCGCTGGCTCTGATCTGCCCCTGAGTGCCGAGGAAATCGCTGAAGTGCACGGCGGTGCCCTACAGTTCCCCATGACCGCCGCCGCAATCGTGTTTGCCTATAATCTGCCGGGTGTAGAAACAATCAATCTCTCCCGTAAGGCGCTGGTGAGCCTGTTTCTTGGACAGATCCAGCGCTGGAACGACCCACTCATTGCGGAATCTAACCCGGGCCTGGCACTACCCGACCTGGCCGTTACACTGGTGGTCCGATCCGACGCCAGCGGTACCACCTATGCGACCACGCGTTACCTGAGCGCCATCAGCGACTCGTTCGCGCAGAAAGTGGGTACCACCATGAGTCCCGCCTGGCCCAAGATATTGCAGGAGCGGGGCAGGCTGGTCGGTGGCAGGGGTAACGGCGGCGTCGCGGCTTCTGTGCGAGCTATCCCCGGTGCGCTTGGTTACGTCGAGTATACCTTCGCCCACCTGGGCGGCATTCCCATGGCTTCGATCGAGAATAAGAGCGGCGCGTTTGTGGCCGCCGAGAGCCAGTCTTTCAAGGCTGCGGTGGACGCTTTCAGGGCCAAACTGACTGACCTGGGCCCGACCAGCTTCTTCGATCCAGCCGGCGCCGGCTCATACCCTATCCTTAACCTCTCCTGGCTGCTCGTTCACCAGCGCTATGAGAATCCGAACAAGGCTCATGCGCTGAAGAATTTGATTCGCTACTGTCTGACCGACGGCCAAAAGGTCGTCGAGCCGTTGGGCTACATCCCGTTCAGAGAAGAGGTCGTAACCAGGATTCTCGAAAAGGCTGCGACGATTCAGTGAAATTAATCCATTGGTTCCGTTTCTTCTAACCGGAGGCGTACGCCGACAGGGTGCCAGCCGTTTAGCCACGATGGCGGGTGTTCTGCTGGGCGTTAGTTGAACCATTCATAGCGTTGGGTAAGCTCGAGGAAAATCACCACGGATGAAATCCCGAGTCCGAATAGCAGCACCAGGTAACTGTACTTCAAGTACAAGAACTTCTTTTCCAATACTCTGCCGTGGTGATGGATATCGCTGATGATCGCCTGGTAGACGAGTCGGTCCTGTTCCATCAGATGCTGCATGTATTGCATGTAGCTCTAAGGTCTCATATTGGCAAAGAAAGGAAAAAAATAGGGGATTGCACTCTGGCATTCCCTCTTTGCAAGCGTGCGGCCCATCCACACTGGGTAGTAAGGCGAAAATGGCAAAAACTGATGCAATGAGCAGAAAAAGACTGAGTGTTGTCAGGCCAATGGGCAGCTGCCCGCTTGACACATTTGAGATGAGCAACGCCAGTACAATGAACGTTGAGCCGACGATGATATTTGCCTTGTGTTCCGCGAGCAAGGTAAGTTGCACATAATTCTGTTGCACCGTCCGGAGCATGTAGTTCACAGATTCACGCGACTCCACTTCGGAAAAAAGCGGTTTCTCTTTGTTGCCTGGCTGCTGCATTGGTTGTATCCCGCATCGTATGATGTCAGACGAGTTCTGCAGTCTGGACTACTTAAGTCCTTGCGCTGTCTGCTGAGAAATGTGGGTTAACAGTTCGCCCAGGCGATCCAGCCCACCCTGCGTGTTGGCGCCCATGTGGATTCTGAGCACACGCCGGCCCCGTTCCGCCAGTACCTGGAAGTCGCCTCTTGCCTGGGATGCCTTGACTACACCGAAAGTGTACTTCTGGTCTGGGACGGCCAGGTCGTTGGCATCATCGCAGGTGATCTGCAGGAAGACGCCGCTGTTCGGGCCGCCCTTGTAGCATTGGCCAGTGGAGTGCAGGAAGCGCGGGCCAAAGCCCAGGCAGGTCGCCACCTGGTAACTGTCACGCACACGATGCCGCATGTCCTGCAGCCTGCTCTGATGGGCTTCATTGCGTTCCAGGTAAACCAGTAGGGCGAAATAGTCGCCGCTGCCGAGTTGGCTTATATGCGCCTTGAGATAATCGCCGACGTTGGCGGTATCGCCGACCATAGACCTGAGGCTCGTCAGGTTAGACATGTTGGCATACAGTTTCAGCCCATCTTCCTCGGCAAATGGGATTTCCTCGGGCAGCTGATCTGTTGCTTCGTACTCCGCTGTGAGCTTACGGGTCGCAACCTTACTCATCTCCACGTCGGGTTGATTGAAGGCGTTGATGCCAAGAATGGAGCCAGCCGTGGCGGTGGCGATCTCCCAGCGATAAAATTCCTGTCCCAGGTTGTAGACATCTTTCACCGCGATGCGCACCACCGGTTGACCAGCCTGCTCCAGCCGTCTGACGGCCGCATCCTGCTGGGGATCCGGCGCCGCGCTGAGACGCAGGTAGGCAAACAGCCGGTCGTTACTGTAGACCTCGGGTGGCCCCAGTTGCTCGCCATCAACTGGGATCAGGCCCTTGCCGTCCTTGCCGGTAGACTCTGCCAACAGCTGTTCCAGCCAAGCGCCGAGGCTGGCGATGCCCGGTGACGCCACTAGGGTAATCTTGTCTCGACCGGATTCGTGGCCCGCAGCGAGCACCGCACCAAGCACCACCCCCGGGTTCTCCGGGGCGGGGACGCAGGACGCGCAGGCTTCAACCATCTCCTCGGCCTGGTCCAGGAAACGTTTCAGGTCGATTCCCATGGCGCCGGCGGGCACGATGCCGAAATTGGAGAGCGCCGAGTAGCGGCCGCCGATACCGGGTTTGCCGAAGAAAATGTGTCGGAAGCCGTCGCCTTCGGCGATGTGCTGCATTTTTGAGCCGGGGTCCGTGATGGTGGCGAAGTGGCGAGCGGCCTTAGCGGCGCCGAGCGCCTCGCTCGCTCGCGTAAAGAAATACTGCTTGAGGACATTCGGTTCCAGGGTGCTGCCTGACTTGCTGGAAACGATGAACACCGTGCGGGCGTAGTCGATTCGGTCCTCTATAGCCTTCACCTGGGCAGGGTCGGTGGAGTCGAGTACCAGCAGCTCGGGGTGGTTCTCGACGGTGCCGAAAGTGAGTCGCATGACCTCGGGTGCGAGACTGGAGCCGCCCATACCCAGCAGCACGGCGTGGCGGAAGAACTTGCCTTCCACCTCCTGCACGACGCCATTCAACTTACCCAGATGTTCGACCTGCTCACGTGTTATATCAAGCCAGTCGAGCCACTGCCCCTCGTCGCTGCCCGTCCATAGCGAGGCATCTCTGGCCCATAGCCGACGCACCTTGTCGTTGCTTCGCCAGTCCTCGAGGGCTGCCTGCACCTGACGCTCCAATTCGGTCGGCAGTGAGTAGCGCTGACGGTTGAGCAGCGAACCGGCGACCGAGGTACGCGCCGTTTCCACTGCACCTAACAGCTTGTCGAATGCGTCGACGAAGAGCTGAAGGCCATCTTTCAGGAGCGTGTCGGTCACCTCATCCAAGGACACGCCCACGCGGGCCAGGCTGTCGAGCACGTCTTCGGCAGTCTCCAGATCGTCCTCCAGGCTGGCCCTCGGACGGCCGTGTTCGCGGAACGCGTCGAGGGTGGCTGGAGGTACCGTATTCACGGTGTCCGGACCAATGAGCTCGTCCACGTAGAGGACGTCACTGTAGGCGGGATTCTTCGATCCGGTGCTGGCCCATAGCAGGCGCTGGGTCTGCGCCCCCCGTTTTGCAAGTGCCTGCCAGCGCTCGCCGCTGAAAAGTTCCCGGTAGCGCTGGTAGGTGAGTTTGGCGTTGGCGATAGCGACCTTGCCAAGCAGGCTACGTAGCAGCATGCGGTCGGCGCTGTCTTCGCTCTCCACCAGGCGCTCAGCGAGTAAATTGTCGACTGCCGTATCGATGCGGCTGACGAAGAAGCTTGCGACGCTGGCGACCTTGTTGAGGTCACCGCCAGCGGCAGAACAACGCTCGAGGCCGCGAAAGTAGGCCTCGGCCACCTGCTCGTAGGCCTTGATGTTGAACAGCAGGGTCACATTGATGTTGATACCTTCTGCGAGTAGGCTCTCAATCGCCGGGATGCCCTCCGGTGTCGCGGGCACCTTGATCATGAGGTTGTCCCGCGCCACGGCCCTCCACAGGAGTTGCGCCTCTGCGATAGTCCCGACCGTGTCATTGGCGAGGGCAGGGGACACCTCCAGACTCACATAACCGTCCCGCCCCTCGGTCGCTTCGAAGATTGGTGTCAGGATGTCGGCTGCCCGCTGCACATCCTCCACGGCGAGCCGTTCGTAAAGCGCCTTGATGTCCAAGGTCGGTTCGTCTGCCAAGCCCTCTATGGCGGATACATAATCGGTGCTGCCACCGATGGCTTTTTCAAAGATAGCGGGATTGGAAGTGACGCCCTTGACGCCGTCATCATTGATCAGTCTGGTCAGTCCCTCACCCGTGAGCAGGTTCCGGCGGATGTAGTCCAGCCAGATGGACTGGCCGTAGTGTCCGAGTGTCTTTACGGGATTCATGACAATTCTCCTCAACAGCGTGCGATGCAGAATAACAATGCCCGCTGACTACAGGCATTTCTGCAGGCGGCTTTAGATTGCTTCTCAATGGCTATCCACAGCATCTCGACAGCGCTCTGGCTATTTCGGACGATTCAGCTTTATGAGGACCCGATGATGTGTGTTGATTCGACGTGTGTGGAGTGTCGCACGTCCTCTGCATTAACACGGTTTACCATCGCTGTCGGCTAGGTATTGAACCACCAACACTATGCTACGGATACAGTGTTACGGAGGTGTTAAAGCGATTGGAAGCCTGACGGATTCATCCCCGGCGGATAGGCGGTCAGCGCCACGGCAAAACTTGAGATTTTGCACCGGGATTGCCAGGCTGCTTGCGGCATGGACCAGATGCTGATGTGCCCCCCGAGGCCTGGCAGCCATCGGCGTTGATTGGCGCAGGGGAGCGGGGAGTGCGCTGAGGATCTATTGTCCACGGCTGCTTGCGTGTGCTTTGCGCGTACACGGTCCGGGAACCCGGTCGGTGGTATACTGCGGGCCGATATGGCGGCAAGCGATGAAATGACACCCCTTGAAAGGGTTGAAGCATTGTACCAGGAACTCGTCGATTGGTATGGTGAGGGCAGCGATCGGGAGCTTCGTGCGGCGTCCAAGCTGTTGATGGTGGCCTTGCTCAAGCTGCAGCAACACGGTGGCATTGGTTGGCAGGGAATCGTGGAGGAATACTTGCTGCTACTTAAAAACGATCCGCAGCGTTATCAACAAATCCTCGATGCCAACAGAGGGCAACAGAAACAACCTACAAACTGAAGGCTTGTCCCCAGCGAATCGCTGGGTCGGCGTGAAATTAGCTGGGTGGGTCAGGCCAATAACTGGCTGAATCCTGGTTCGGCTGCTGCTGTGAAATGCAAGACGTACTCGCAAGGATGCGATGTATGTTACCGCTGCCGGATTACCGTAATCTCGTCGCAATAACAGACTGGTAAGCTGCCACTTCCGGGTCCTCTCGGGTCTAGTGGCTCGGTTAGTGTCACGAGAGGTAGGGCGGTTCTGCAACGGCTACACACTGGGTTCGCTGTTGCGCTGTCGACTGCCAGACAATTGACTCATAGCGGCTGCTCGTGACATTTTTCAGACCGCGCAAGACCGGGCCGAGAAGACGCCGCCGGGCACGCCTTTTGCCGATCTGGCGCTAAGCGGGATATTCTTCAATTCGAACAAGCCAAGTGGCACTTGCTTCGAGCCGAGCCACGCTGTAACTTCTACCGCGGCAAGACACAGGTTTAGCTGAGGTTTTGTGACTTGGATGATGTACCAGCCTAGTCGCAATCAGCACACACCCACGTGACATCACCGTGCAAGCTGGCGGAAGCCGAATGCGACCTAGTCCTGCATCGGATATAGCCTTTGCAATAATGACACCAGCGTACTGCATCAACTGCATTAGCAGAGGAACCGAGGAATTACTATGTACATCGTGATGGTGGCATCGGAGTGTGCCCCAGTCGCTAAAGTTGGTGGTCTGGCAGACGTCGTTTTCGGCCTGAGTCGGGAGCTGGAAATCCGCGGCCACTCGGTTGAGATCATGCTGCCCAAGTATGACTGCATGCGTTATGACCACATCTGGGGTCTGCAGCCGAGCTACGAAGATTTGTGGGTGCCCTGGTAAAGCGGTGCCATTCGGTGTACGGTCTGGTTCGGCTTCGTGCATGGTAGAAAATGCTTTTTCATCGAACCCCACTCGCAGGACAATTTTTTTAACCGCGGTACCTACTACGGCTTTACCGACGAACACGTGCGCATGGCTTTTTTTACCAAAGCAGCGCTGGAATTCATGCTGAAGACCAACAAGCGTCCCGACATTATCCACACGCATGACTGGCAGACGGCGCTTGCGCCAGTACTCCTGTATGAGATTTACCGCTTCAAAGGCATGGAAAATCAGCGGGCCTGCCACACCATTCATAACTTCAAGCATCAGGGCATAGCTGGCGAGAATATCCTCTGGGCTACGGGCTTGTGTCGTCCAGACTACTATTACGACCGCGACCGCCTTGGCGATGATTTCAACGCCAGCGCCATTAATTTTACCAAAGGCGGCATCGTCTACTCGAACTTTACTACCACCGTATCCCCACGCCACGCCTGGGAGGCCCGACACACAGACCTGGGATACGGCATTGGGCATGCGCTACACGTTCATCAGAATAAGTTTGGCGGCGTGCTCAACGGTCTCGACTACGAGATGTGGAACCCGGAGACTGACCCCTACATTTCAACCCACTACGGCGCCGCAAGCCTGGAGAGCAAATACGAAAACAAAGCGACCTTGCGCGAACGGCTTTGGTTAGGCGATGACTACAAACCCGTGGTGGCCTACGTTGGGCGGCTCGACAGTCAGAAAGGAGTGCACCTGATCCGGCACGCGATTTTCTTTTCACTGCGGCATGGTGCGCAGTTTGTGTTATTGGGCTCAAGTCCGGAACTCGGGATAAACAACGAATTCTGGCATCTCAAACACCACCTCAACGAAAGCCCGGACTGCCATCTGGAAATCGGCTACGATGAGGAGTTGGCGCACCTGATCTACTCAGGCGCAGATTTAATCGTCGTACCCAGCAATTTCGAGCCTTGCGGCCTGACGCAGATGATTGCCCTGCGCTACGCTACCGTCCCCGTTGTGCGTGGCGTGGGAGGCTTACTGGATACGGTCTTCGACCGGGACTACTCCGAAAAGCCACCGTCGGAACGTAACGGATACATGTTCTATGAAGGCGATTACACCGCACTGGAATCGGCGCTGGAGCGAGCCCTGCGCTTATGGTTTGCTCGTCCCGGGGAGTTTCGCCAGCTGATTCTCAATGGCATGCGCTATGACTATAATCTGCCACGCTTTTACTCGCGACCGTTGGAGGCTAGCATGAAAATGTTGCAGAAATATTTACGGACGACTAACGCAATTTGACGGAAGTGACATCAGTTCGCGTTGGGCGGGAAGGTCCCTGATGTGTGCGATTTTGTGGTGTGACCCTTGGGAGCGCATGACAGGCCTCGGCATCTACCAGACCGTTCCTCGCGATGATGGTACTTTCTAACGAAGAACTGCCATCCATGTCCAGTGCATGCAACAAACGATAGCAAAGCTGCTCGGGACTGACCGAAATCAACTCCCGCGGCACACCGATTCGGTTCTCGAGCCGCTCGAAGCTCTCGAATCCGTATGACACCATAAACGGGTGCATGCCGCAGCCGATCGCAGCACTGAAGTCCCGTCGCTCGTCTCCACACGCCCAAGTGCACGCGGGATTGATGCCGAACCGGTCGCGGATATCACGGAACGTCACGACCTTGTTTTCCTTAAAGGGGAGGTGCACGAAGAAATCGAGCTCATCTGGATCGACGCCGTTGCGTCTGAATACCTGCTTGAGCGTAACCAGTGGCTCCAGTGTGATATTGCGTGACACCAGGCCAACGCGAACCGATGGCGCTTCGATCAGCTTCTGTATCATCCCTGCAATACAGACATACAGTTCGACTTCTCCGCGGTAGACTTCAGTCAGCGTTTCTATGAGAGCCTTACGCTGTTTGTTATTGACTTGCTTGCGCAGGTTGCCGGGAAATTCCTTGAGACCGCCGAGATACTTGAAGATATTGTGGCGCTTCTGATAACGCGCAATATCGCCAAGTTGCATTCTGTGCTGTGCGAAGGTCTTGTCGATGGCCTCAAAGGCATTGATGGTGGTGCCATCGGCATCCAGGACCACCAGGTGTTCATTACTGTATTTCATGCCGTTTACCCCTCCCCAACTGGTATTCTGCAAACGGTTTGTTGCGTCTGTTTCGTCTGGCTGATCATTCGCCTTCAGATTTGATGTCCAATGACAAGATTATTCTGTGTAACTCAACTGCATGACAGCTGTGTTAACGAGGGATTACGAGTTTATTATCAGTACCCGGCCGATGTGTCGCGCACTGTATCCGACCCTATCCCGCATTGAGTGTCGTGGCGAAGCACTCCTCTACTTTACCAGAATGGTCTCCCCGGCACGCACGCTGTCACCGGCCCGCACCCGGACAGCCAAGTCATCACGTGCCGGGACGATCAGGTCCACCTGAGAGCCGATCCGGATCATTCCGAAGATTGCACCGCGCTGCACCTCATCGCCGACATCATAATAGCTGTCGATGGCATTCACACCGCGGGAACCAATCTGCACCACATAAGCAGTCAGTGGTGTGCCGCGATACTGCCCTTCGAACAGGGTTACCTTACGTTCATTCTCGATAATGTGCCTGCTGCCTTTATAAAGTGGCAACCAGTTGAACAGCGTGCGCAGCTGCATCGCGCCCATGAATAAGTTCTCAACCTGCGCCGGGTGGTGCCTAATCATGACGACACTTCCGTCTAGGGGTACACGGTTATAGTGGACATCCAAGGGGCTCATGAAGACGCCGATGACTATCTTTGGCACCTTCACATGCTGCTTCAAAATGTCCTCGACGGTCGCCGCCAGACCTTCTTTAATCACCACCACGGCCTGGTGCGGCGCGACTCGCCGGACGTACACCACCGTACCGTCGGCTGGGCTGACAATACCTTTGGCGACCGGCGGTTGGCGCGGCGGGTTGCGAAAGAACCAGACGTGTCGCCAGAACAGGAAGGCAGCCAGCAATCCAAGTAGCAGCGCCGTGATCAGGACGATGTTGAGTCGATGTACTTCCATGCGTTGTTGCGCAGCACGCGCACCAGTGCCACACCGGAGGCGAAGGGAAAGTCCATGATTTCAACAAGTTCTTTGTGCTTACTGACCTGTTTAAGCCAGCGCTTGACACCCGCGTGGCGCAGCATCTCACGCAGATAGATGTTGCTGTCATGCAGCAGAATATAACAGTTCTTGCGGGCTGTCTTGAGGACGTTGATGAAGTCATGCCGGACATGCTCGTAGGCGTGGTTGCCATCAATGAACGCCAGGTCGATCTGCGCTAGCTTGAGCTGATCGTAGCGCCGAAAGAAATCCTCACTCCTGAGTTTGTGATGAGTGACGATCTGATCGAGACCAAAACGCGCGAAGCGCGCCTTGACCTGTTTCGGATCGTCCCACTGTGATGTACCGCCGACAGTGTGCAGCGGTCCATTCTTGAGCACCGAGAAAGAGGGATCGACAAAGGTTAGCTCGCCGCTGCCATTGTCTTTCAGACCGAGTCCCAGACAGGTCACGCTGAAACCGAAGCCGGAGCCAATAACCAGCACATGCCTGGGCCGCAACGCGCGCACCAGCCCATAGTACAGAAACCCGAAGCCGAGGTTTAGTGATTCGGCATCTTCATGATGGCCGAGGGGCCGGGCATGCCGCAGGATGTCACGTAACACCGAGGGATTCAGACTGAACGGATTCTGAGCAGCAGTCTTATACGACTCGAGCATGGTCAAACTCTCCAGCTAGGTTGAGGAAACCTTACTAATGCGTACAGTTCAGAAACTGCCGCTCGCCTAAATAGCAACGCTCGGGAGGCCGTCGCTGAACCCTGTACCTTCGCAATCGGTTGAGGTACCCCGTGTTTCCTACCCGGCCGATCGTGGCCTGTCTCCCGGGCATGCATTACAGCAGGTTAGACACTAGCAGCTACCATGTCACAGTTATGTGAAGTTTTGTTGAATCCGCGGTGACAGCTTCAACGGCGCACTATGTGTTCGTTCAGATGTGAGACAGCAGGTTTACGCACCAACCGATATCAGGCTGACTTTCCATATTGTCTCGCAGTTGTCCTGAATCGAGCGATCCGAGTGGAAGAATTTATCCATGCGCGCGACGTTGCCTTACCGCGCTCAAGGCATCGTTTTGCGTACAACCGTCAGTGGCTGAAAACGAAGATTCAGCGTCACTCGGTCCGCAGCCGCAAGCGCCGGGGTTTTGGCAGGAAACGGAGGACTGGGGAATGGCTTTACGGCTCGCTTGGGCATCTTTGATGCCAATCGCGTGCCCTATTTGGCAGCGTCGCGAAAAGCCGACGAACTCTTGAGGCTCCATAAACATAGGTATGAGGTGCGCTGGTACGCAAAGAGCGGTAGATCCGCCCCCTGTCCTATAATTCACCGCCTGTGGTCAACCAACCGTCATATTACTGCAATATATTGGCAACATACGCTCCTTACACTTGTCCCTGTGCTATGCGGCAAGCTTCACAGGTAGTCGTTACAACTAATTCTGTCTTGCTAGGGATTGACTCCTCCTACCGGCACCAAACCAGCGCCACACAAGGACCGGGGTAGGCGCTGGTATTTTCCATCGTTCAATCAGCTGCGTACGCGGCCAAGTCGCCTCGACTACACCTTGATCGAGTTCGCGGTATCGACAATAAGGACGACTGAACACCAATGCGGTACTGGCGGCGGCGCAGAAAGAGGCCAGCTCCAACAACCTGCCGTTGTACGGCAGGGTCCGGTACCAGTGAAGGGCCTGAAGCGGAGCTCAGCGAAGTTCCATATGGGTCTTGGAAATCGGCGGCTTTTGGGTCGTCTAAACCCCACCTGATCATCAGCACGAATGGAGAACGAATATGCTGTGCAGGCATACCATTGGTATAGTGGGTATCGGGCAAGTTGGCATGGCTGCGGCCAACGCATTATTCCAGCAGCGCATCGCCAACGAGCTGATCCTTATCGACCTCGACCGCAAGCGCGCAGAAGGCGAGGCTATGGATCTGATGCATGCCCAGGGCTATGTGGGGCGTCGGCGGGTGTGGGCGGGGGACTACGCGGATCTGGTTAATGCCAAGATCGTCATTGTCACAGCCGGGGTGAGTCACAAACCCGGCGAGGATCGGCTTTCTCTGCTCAACCGCAACGCTGCGGTATTCAAGCAGATCGCCGAGCGACTGGATTCCCATGCGCCCGAGGCGATCGTGCTGATCGCATCCAATCCTGTGGATATTCTCACCTACTTGAGGCAGGAACTATACGCACTGTCCAAGAGGATCAGGGCAGCGTGCTACCCATCAGCGTCCGGCTTCATGGGGAGTATGGCATCGAGGATGTGTTTGAGTATCCCGGTAGCGGTTGGACTAAAAGGCGCCGAAGAGCGGGCGCCCTTGCCGCTGGACGAAGGGGAGCGAGCAGCCCTAATGGCCTCAGCAGAAACTCTGAGAAAATTTCTGCGTTCTCTTTCCCTGTGATCGCCCCACAGCCACACCTCAGCAAGGTGTAAGCTTGGATCTGATCGCCGCCGTGACCCCCCATCCTGTTACTGATCTGGCTGATGACCAAGCCAACGGCACTGCCATTGCATCGTGCACTGCCGCCGGCGGCACTGGCTCGAATCATGTGCGGGAAAGCGCCAAACGGCATACCGAATGATCTCAGCAGGAAGCCGGTGCCGTGAAACCGATTGTGCCTGGACACAAGTAATGCCGCCGTAACTTTAATTTAATGCCGCCGTAACTTTCATTGCATATCATTGCAAGTTCAGGAAAGGCTCACGTCTCCCACATCTTCAAGAAAACGGAGGTTCCAAGCATGTCCGCTACAGCCCCACTTACTGTCTCCACCGAAGAAGTATTGTCCGTGCAAGAGCTCGCTCGCTTGCACGCCTATTGGCGAGCCTGCAACTATCTGTCAGCCGGCATGATTTACCTGCAGGACAATCCACTGCTCAAGGAACCGCTAAAGCCTGAACACATCAAGAACCGGCTCTTGGGACACTGGGGCGCAAGCCCGGGCCTCTCGTTTATGTACATTCACCTGAACCGGCTCATTAATAAATACGACCTGAACGCCATTTTCCTGGCGGGGCCGGGGCATGGCGCACCGGGTGTGCTGTCCCCGGTGTACCTGGAAGGGACTTACTCCGAGATCTATCCGAACAAGAGCGGAGATGAGGAAGGCATGAAGGCCTTTTTCAAACAGTTCTCGTTCCCTGGGGGCATCGGTAGCCACTGCACACCCGAGACGCCCGGCTCCATTCATGAGGGGGGCGAGCTGGGGTACAGCATCTCTCATGCCTTCGGCGCCGCCTTCGACAATCCGGACCTGGTGGTGGCGGTCGCAGTGGGCGACGGGGAAGCGGAGACTGGCCCTCTGGCAACGGCCTGGCACTCGAACAAGTATTTGAGTCCCGTGCGCGACGGAGCCGTGCTACCGATCCTGCACCTCAACGGCTACAAGATCAATAATCCGACTCTCCTCTCCAGAATTTCGCATGAGGAGCTCGAGGCGCTCTTTCAGGGCTATGGCTGGACGCCCCACTTTGTGGAAGGCGATGACCCCGAGGTAATGCACCAGACAATGGCGGCCACCATGGAGGCGTGCCTGCTGCAGATTCGCGCCATCCAGGAGGAGGCTCGCAAGAGCGCTACGGCCACCCGCGCCCGCTGGCCGATGATCGTGCTGCGCACACCTAAAGGTTGGACCGGCCCGAAAGAAGTCGATGGTCACAAGGTGGAGGGTTTCTGGCGTTCTCACCAGGTACCCCTGTCGGGGATGCACGATAATCCGGCCCATCTCAAACAGCTGGAGGACTGGCTGAAGAGCTATCGGCCCGAGGAGTTGTTCGACGAGAACGGCACACTGATTCCGGAGCTCACAGAGCTTGCACCCAAAGGGCCACGGCGTATGAGTGCCAACCTTCATGCCAACGGAGGGCTGTTACGCAAGGACCTGCGCATGCCCGATTTTCGCGACTATGCGGCGGACGTGCCGCAGCCCGCCCGGATTCGCCTGGAGAACACGCGGCCACTTGGCGCGCTGCTGCGCGATGTGATGCGCGAAAACATGAATAACTTTCGCGTTTTCGGACCCGACGAAAATACCTCCAATAAGCTGAATGCCGTTTACGAGGTGAGTAGAAAACTCTGGCTTGCCGACTATCTGCCTGAAGACGAAGATGGGGGTGAGTTGGCGCCTGACGGGCGTGTCCTGGAGATGCTCTCTGAGCATACGCTGGAGGGCTGGTATGAGGGGTATGTACTCACCGGGCGCCATGGCTTTTTCGCCACCTATGAGGCCTTCGTGCACGTCATAGATTCCATGTATAACCAGCATGCCAAGTGGCTGGCCATCGCCGAGGAGATGCCCTGGCGGGCGCCCATAGCCTCGATCAACATGCTCATCACCTCGACCGTGTGGCGCCAGGATCACAATGGTTTCACTCACCAGGATCCGGGCTTCCTGGATGTCGTGGTGAACAAGAACCCTGAGGTCACACGCATCTATCTGCCGCCCGATGTCAACTGCCTGCTCTCCACCGCTGACCACTGCCTGCGCAGCCACAATGACATCAACGTGATCGTCTGCGACAAGCAGATGCACCTGCAGTTTCTGGACATGGACGCGGCCATCAAGCACTGCACCAAGGGTCTGGGCATTTGGGAGTGGGCGAGCAACGACCAGGGTGCCGAGCCGGACGTGGTCATTGCGGGCTGTGGTGACATCCCAACACAGGAAGCGCTGGCGGCCACCGCACTCCTGCGCGAACACTTCGACGATCTGAAAATCCGATTTATCAATGTGGTGGATCTTTTCCGCATGCAGCCGGCCAGCGAGCATCCGCATGGTCTTTCCGATCGGGACTTTGACAGCCTGTTCACTTTGGACAAGCCCATCATTTTCAACTTCCACGGCTATCCCTGGCTCATCCATCGCTTGGCATACCGCCGCACCAACCACCGGAATCTGCATGTGCGTGGTTACAAGGAGAAAGGCAACATCAACACGCCGATGGAACTTGCGATCAACAACGAGATTGATCGCTTCAGCCTGGCTATCGACGTCATCAATCGGGTGCCCCGGCTACAGGTCGCCGGTGCGCACGTCAAGGAACAGATGCGTGACCTGCAGATCGAGTGCCGGAACTACGCCTATGCAAACGGTATAGACATGCCGGAGATGCGGGACTGGACCTGGCCGTACTGAAACTGAAAGGGAGTTGACCGCAATGAGCACGCAACTGAGAGTCGAACCGACCAACGACCGTGAACATACCCGCACCGGCATGTCAGCGGATTCGCTACGACGGGCTTTTCTGGACAACCTGTTCTACCTCCAGGGGCGGTTCTGGGATATCGCCACGCCGCATGATCATTACATGGCGGCCGCCTATACCATACGCGACCGCATGTTGGAACGGTGGCTCAAGACGGCGCAGACCTACAAGAATGCAGAGGCCAGAACGGTCTGCTACTTCTCGGCTGAATTTTTGTTGGGTCCTCATCTTGCCAACAACACGCTCAACCTCGGACTCGTGGACGCCGTGAAACAGGCAGCCCAGGACCAAGGAGTTGACTTCAACGAGATCGTCGAACAGGAGGAGGAACCCGGTCTCGGCAACGGCGGTCTCGGCCGGCTGGCCGCCTGTTACCTGGATTCCCTGGCCACGCTGCAGATCCCTGCTATCGGCTACGGGATTCGTTACGAATTCGGCATTTTTGACCAGCAGATCCAGGACGGCTGGCAGAAAGAGCTCAGCGATCTGTGGCTGCGCAACGGCAATCCCTGGGAGCTGCCCAGACCCAAGCTGCGTTTTCCGGTTAAGTTTGGGGGTCACACCGAGCAGTACACAGACGAGCAGGGACAGTTGCGCGTCAACTGGGTTCCCGGTTTGGTTGTCAACGGCGTCGCCTATGACACGCCGATCACCGGATTCGGTGTCAATAACACGAATCTGTTGCGTCTGTGGCGATCGGAGGCAGCCTCATCGTTTGACTTCGAGGCGTTCAATCTCGGTGACTATTACCGCGCTGTCGATGCTAAAGTCGACGCGGAAAATATCTCCAAGGTCCTCTATCCGAATGACGAGCCCGAAGCCGGCAAGGATCTTCGTCTCAAACAGCAGTATTTCTTCGTCTCCTGTTCTCTTCAGGATATGCTGCGCCTGTACCTTCAGCACAACGATAACCTCAAGGGATTCAGGGAGAAATTCGTCGTCCAGCTTAACGACACGCACCCCGCCATCGCCGTACCGGAACTCATGCGGCTGCTGGTGGATGAACACGGTGTGGAGTGGGAACGCGCCTGGGAGATTACCCACAACACTTTCGCTTTCACCAACCACACACTGCTACCCGAGGCGCTCGAGACCTGGTCCATTGAGATTCTCGGACGCTTATTGCCCCGCCACCTCGAGATCATCTACGAGATCAATCAACGCTGGCTGGATGAGGTCAGGATGCGTTACGTGTTCGACCAGGACCATGACCGCATCACGCGTCTGTCGTTGATCGGAGGAGAGGGCCAGGCGCAGGTGGTGCGCATGGCGCACCTGGCAACAGTGGGTAGCTTTGCGGTCAACGGCGTCGCAGCCTTGCACAGCGAGCTGCTCAAATCGACGGTTATGAAGGATTTCTGCGATTTCTGGCCGGACAAATTCCACAACGTCACCAATGGTGTCACGCCACGGCGCTTCCTGCGCTTGAGTAATCCCGAACTGGCCGAGTTAATCAGCCAGAGTGTCGGCGATCGATGGATCACCCATATGGAGGATCTACGCCAGCTGGAGGAGCATGTCGACGATTCCGGATTCCGAGAAGCCTGGCGGGCCGTCAAGCTGGCTGCCAAGCGGCGCCTGGCGGACCATATAGAGGCAAAAACCGGCGTGCTGCTCGATCCCGCCACACTGTTCGATACCCAGGTGAAACGGATCCATGAGTATAAGCGACAGCACCTGAACGTTATGCACATCGTGACGCTCTACGAACGCATCAAGCAGAATCCGAATATCGAAATGACGCCGCGCACCTTCGTGTTTGGGGGTAAAGCGGCACCCGGTTACGCCATGGCCAAGTTGATTATTAAACTGATCAACGCCGTGGCTGACGTAGTCAATCGTGACCCTCAGGTCAACGATCGGATCCGGGTGGTGTTCTATCCCGACTTCAGCGTCAAGAACGGACAAGTGATCTATCCGGCGGCAGACCTCTCCGAGCAGATCTCCACCGCTGGCAAGGAAGCGTCCGGTACCGGTAACATGAAGTTCGCCATGAACGGGGCGCTGACCATCGGTACCCTTGACGGCGCCAACGTTGAGATTCGGGAAGAGGTCGGCGAGGAGAATTTCTTCCTGTTCGGCCTCACCGAACAGGACGTCGCAAGAACCCGGGCCGAAGGCTACCACCCCTGGGATATCTATAACGACAATGCCGAACTCAGGGGGGCGATCGATCTGATCAATTCCGGCATCTTTTCCCACGGTGACACCGAGCTGTTTCGCCCGCTGACGAACTCGCTGGTACAGCACGATCCTTATCTGCTATTTGCCGATTATCAGCCCTACCTGGAATCGCAAGCGGCTGTAGATCATGCCTATCGCGACGCGGATCACTGGTCGAGAATGTCTATTCTCAACGTGGCTCGGATGGGTAAATTCTCCTCGGATCGCTCAATCCGCGACTACTGCGAAAAAATCTGGAAAGTGAGCCCGATACCGGTTGGACAGTGATCATAAAATATGAAAAAACTTTGCACTTACCACGTTGCTTAGGCCTACCAGATTGATCTCCATCTGCAGTGCTCATTGTATACAAATGTCTTTACCTAGGCGTGCGAACAGTGGCGGTTGGCCGAGCCAAGGGTCATCGCTTGCGTCAATCAGTCGAGACTGTCTGGTTCCTCCACCGAGAAGCGGACACCGGTAGGACGCCAGCCTCTGGCCTTCATGCACGAAAAAAATGAAGCAGCCTCCTGACATTGTGCCTTGGCATCTTGGAGTTTCTCGGTTTCTACGCCATACTGATACCAGCCTCCAACCTGTTGCTGTTGACCTGTAATTTTGGGGCGATCCGGCGATACAGCTTCAGGCTCAGGTACCGCAGGTGACATATGGCTGTGGTGCCAGCCCGCTCGCTTCATGCATTCAACGAATTCATGCCCTGCTGACGTATCGGTTTCATCTGTGCAGCGTTGCTGATCCGCGGCCAGCTCTTCTTCGTCTGCACCAGGTTTGTACCAGGCCGTGCAGGCTGTGAGTAGAACAATAGCAATTGACCCAAATTTAAGCGGGAGATGTTTTGTCATGATTGGATCCAGATCCTGTTTCATTTCCAATTATTACCTTAACAACCGTACAAGGCCAGTCTGGACCGAAGATGCGCCGACAGTGGAGCTCTGTCGTGGTCGCATAATGTATCGAAACGAGTCGCTGATCACGGCGTCAAATTCATGTTCACTATCGCCTGACGGAATAGCCCCTAAACAAGTATGAAGTTCTCAAGAATTTGTAAACTTGGAGGGAATCCGCCGATCAGGGTGCAGACAGCACGCGAAGCCTCAAGTGGACACAGGCTGTTTCAAAACTTGCTTGTTGTGATGGAGATCTGTGATCGCAGTGATATCAGAGGGTGAGAATCATCTCCAGGTGCTCCTCCTCTGATACAGGGTCACTGGTATCAGATTTATCATCGTCGATGTACAAGGCGTGCAGCAGCCGTTTACGCAGCTGATCTGGATCATTGGAAATCAACTCCGATGGAACACCGATTTTCTTCTCCAGCCGTTCAAAACTTTCGAATCCGTAAGACACCATGAACGGATGCATGCCGGTGCCGGCCGCGGCGATGAAGTCTTTTTTCTCATCGCCGCAGGCATAGGCGCGTGCCGGATTGATATTGAAGTCCCGGCGGATACTGCGGAATCTGGCTGTCTTCTCTTCTTTCAATGGCAGGTGGATAAAGAAATCGAATGCATCGGGATCCACCCCATTACGTCTGAAAACTTGCTGCAAGGTGGTGTGTGCATCATCTGTGATGTTGCGTGAAACTACGCCAACCCGTACACACGGGGCTGCGATCAGCTTGTCGATCATGCCGGCAATGCCGGCATACAATTCGCCTTCCTCACGGTATACCTCTGTCAGTGTATTGATCAATGCTTTGCGTTTCTTATTATTTATTTGCTGACGCAGATTCACGGGAAACTCTTTCAGTCCACCTAGATACTTGAATATATTGTGGCGCTTCTGGAAACGCACCAGATCGCCAAGATCCATACTGTGATGTGTAAATGTCTTATCGATGGCATCAAAAGCATTGATGGTTGTGCCATCTGCATCCAATACTACAAGGTGTTCATCTTTGTAATTCATAGCCAGTATCTCTTGAGTTTGACGTAAAAACATTACGGTAATATTTCTCTGATACTCTTTAGCAATTTTTATACCTAGCGGAGCCGAGCATGAGCAACACCCAGGTCTATGACCAGA
This sequence comes from Gammaproteobacteria bacterium, assembly GCA_029287815.1. Classification (GTDB taxonomy): domain Bacteria; phylum Pseudomonadota; class Gammaproteobacteria; order SZUA-229; family SZUA-229; genus JABDQW01. The sequence goes on along the minus strand of JARFQK010000323.1, from coordinate 5,049 downwards.
CGACAAAACTGCTGCACTGGCTGATTGCGGCATTAATATACTGTCTGGTTTTCTTCCACCCATCGAGCGAAGAAGGCCATGCTCAACCTCACAAATGGGTAACAGATATTCATGTCACACTCGGTACTCTGCTTCTTGCTCTGGCTGTCTGGCGCGTAATTTGGCGAATGGAATATGCCCATGTCCCACCTGCACCACTCGCTGAAAAATGGCAACTGAAATCGCGTCAACTCACACATTTCATTCTGTATCTATTCATGTTATTGGCGCCCATCGGGGGCTTGTTAATTTCCCTGACAACACCTATCGAAGTGAATATTTTTGGTTTAATCGAAATGCCTCGGTTGATAAACGACGAGGCGATCCATGCATTGATGCGCAGTCTGCATGGTTTTAGTGCTGATGTTTTGTTGTATTTGGGTGTGTTACATGTGCTGGCCGTTCTCTACCATCAAGTTTGGTTGAAAGACAGTCTGTTGAAACGAATGTTGATGTAAGTTGGGCATTCGGGATTGATACAGTTCTCTAACACGGTGATAACTTCCATCTGGACAGAGCTCCCAGGCAACTGATGTAAGCCTGAGATAGATTTCGAGTCCTTCCCCAATGACTCACTGCCGCAGGGCCGGCTCGTAGCTCGGCAAACAGGTCTAGAGGCGTCCGAGCAGATTGCCTTTAATCCAGTCGGCATCAGACCCGGTGATGTTACCGTTGAGTATCAGAGAGACGACTGAACGGCGTGAAAGCGAGGACAAGGATTCCCTGTAGCTAACGGCCTGTAAATACGGGATTTCATGATAGAGTCACAAAACGCAGATATCATCAGCTGATAATAAAAGGATGCACTTGGGGAGACCATGGCATCTGATCGTAGCCAATCCAACAGAAATTCCCTTCTGGAGCTCGATCGAATGGGCCAGTCGATATGGTATGACTGTATCGATCGTTACCTGATCAGAAACGGCGGCTTGCGGTATTTGATTGATTACGAGGCAGTCAAAGGAATTACCACCAATCCATCCATTCTCCATAAAGCGATTACGATCAGCAGAGATTACGATGCCGAGCTGGCTGCACTCGCAGGGTGGTAATGCGAGCCAGCGGAGGTAGTTTACAAACAACTGCTGCTGCAGGATATCAGTCAGGCTGCAGACTTGCTCGAGCCAGTTTATGGGGAGACGCAGGGAAGGGACGGTTATGTCTGGCTAGAAGTTACCCCGCACCTGACGCACGATATCACCGGTACGATCAAAGAGGCACGGCGTCTCTGGAGAAGCATCGGTCGACAAAATCTCATGATAAAGGTGCCGGCGACGAATGCTGGTATTGCGGCGATCGAAACCCTGACCTGCGATGGGATTAACGTTAACGCGACGCTGCTGTTCTCACTGGATAAATATAATCAGGTCGTTGATGCCTATCTGAGAGGACTTGAGTATCGCATGGCTAATAACAGAGCGGTTGATAGTGTTGCAAGTGTGGCCAGTATTTTTTTGCTGAGGTTGATACTGCCTTGGATCACATCATCGACGAGCGGCTGGCTTGTACGAAAGATAGAACCGAGCAAGATAGGCTTGCTAAGCTGCGGAGCAGGATGGCAATTGCTTACGCCAAACTTGTTTATGATGATTATCAGACCCATTTCCAGAGTGGGCGCTGGCAGGCTCTTGAACGTCAGGGAGCTCAGACGCAACGCCTGATGTGGGCCAGTACTAACACCAAAGATCCCGCCCACAGTGATCTTTATTAAATCGAGCAGCTGATTGCTCCAGATACAGTTATAACCGTTGCGCCTGCGGCACTGTATGCGTTTCGTGAGCACGGTATAACCAGGGCCAGACTGCTGGGCAATGTCGGTTCAGCGCAAGAGACGATGGCAGAGTTGAGGCGTCTGCAAATAGATTTCGATTCGGTCGCCGAAGGTCTGCTTGCCGACGGGATTCAACAATATGTAGAAACCTACGACGCCCTGCCAGAAGCCGTTGATATCAAGTATGGCAATCTCGCAGACGTGTAGCCTTCAGCAAGCCTTGCGGCTAACCGTTGCCTGGCTCGCTGAATGAGTCAATATCAGTGGCGGTGCTACTCTAGCGTTGGTGCGATTGGGCTATACCATCTCGGATGTCGCGTGCCTGGAGCTGGATCAGCGGTGCTGGGGTATCCCAGTCGATGGCAATGACAGCAAAGTGGTCTTCGCGATAATCTTCACAGTGCAGGCGATGACGATTGTGTACGCCTTAAGAAAATAGCCCACTTCTTGTAACAATGCGCATGCCGGATAGCCTGTATGCTCGAGGCGATGATACGCAAGCGGGCCGGTCTGCGCAGCTGCTCCTCCAGCCACCGCCAGTGATCCGGACCTAGTAAGATAGCACCGAGTTCTTTATTCGGTGCAAGGTCGATGCGCGGACACTCGACTGTCGGTGGCGTCCGTCACCAAAGTTTAACTCCATGATCATTCTGGTGTCACAAATTCCAGACAAAGTCATGAGTGCCCGTTTACCGAACCAATCAGCCGTTATTCACAAGGAGTGTTACATGGGTTTCGAACAGATGCTTCATACCGGAGTGCTCGCTGCCGCTGCGGCAATGCTTTGGACCACTGGCCCCGCGCATGCCGACGATGACCACGACTGCAGACCAGATTGCGGTGATGAACAACAGATACGGGACGTGCAGGTTGGCGTTCGCCCATACTATCTTGTTGGGGAAATGGACCAAAGCGACCTGAAACGAAAGCTGCAGCAGTGCTCCGAAGGACCGTTCTATAAAACCGATTTCTCTATCGGTCATCGCGGTGCGGCTCTGCAGTTCCCTGAGCACACCAGGAAATCCTACGAGGCAGCCGCCCGGCAGGGCGCCGGCATCATCGAATGTGATGTGACGTTCACCAAAGATAGGGAGCTGGTATGTCGCCACGCACAATGTGACCTGCACACCACCACTGATATCCTCGTCAGACAAGACCTGGCTGCGGAGTGTTCCGAGCCATTTACTCCTGCAGAGTTTGATCCCAATGGTGAGCTTGTGAAAGCCGCGTCGGCCAAGTGCTGTACCAGCGACATTACACTTGAACAATTCAAGTCGCTCTGCGGCAAGATGGATGCGAGCGATCCTAACGCGACCACTGTCGAGGCATACTTAGGTGGCACACCGAATTGGCGCACGGACCTCTACACCACTTGCGGCACCCTGGTCAGTCATGCCGAGAGCATCAAGCTCATCGAGCATCTCGGAGCAAAATTTACACCTGAGCTCAAGTCTCCCGAGGTTGAGATGCCCTATCAGGGTGATTACACGCAGGAAGACTACGCACAGCAAATGATCGATGAATACAAGAAGGCTGGTATCAGCCCAGACAAGGTCTGGGCACAATCCTTTAACTTCGACGATGTGCTCTACTGGATCGATAACGAACCTCAATTCGGCAGGCAGGCGGTGTTCCTCGATGATCGCCCTTACAACGAGCCTGGATTCGAAGCGAGCCTCGCTGACTTCGAATCACTGCACGCCCGGGGGGTACAGATCGTGGCACCGCCCATGTTTGCGCTGCTCACGCTCGACCACCGCAACAAGATCGTATCGTCGAAGTACGCCAAACTGGCCAAGGCGGCAGGGCTTGATATCATCACATGGACCATAGAGCGCTCCGGTCGCCTGATCGAGGATATGAAAGAGGGGGATACCTTCTACTATCAGACGGCGCTCGATGCCATCCACAACGACGGCGACATGATGGTCACCCTTGACGTCCTCGCTAAGGACGTGGGCATACTCGGTATTTTCTCCGACTGGCCCGGCACGGTTACCTACTATGCCAACTGCATGGATCTCGACGGTAAAGGCGGCCACCACAGCCAGAAAGCCAGGCATCACAAGAAATACAAAGGTATGAGGCACGACGACTGAATCGGGGCGTACAGGACAGGGCAGACTGATAGGGGCTGCCCTGTCGCCCTTGCTTTTCCTCAAGTGCGGCTGGGTGGGTCGCCCCCCTGTACACCGTGCCGGTGACCAGACATTCTGTTAATCTACAGGTTTCATTCAGCGGATTGACGGACGGTGCTGCGAGCCGCACGGTTAGTCCACCAGCATGAGAGGTTTCTTGAAAACACAGTTGCTACTTGGACTTGTCATAGTCGCAGTGGGATACGGTCTTGGACCGCGTATTGAACTCGACGAAACCATTCACCAGGTCACACCGCCCGATGATCTCGACGCCTATCTCAACGAGTCCGAACGCCGGATTGAGGGTATAAAACCAGGCACGGAAAAGACAATAATCTGGGCCGATCCCGAACAACGCCAAGCAACACCTTATTCCATTGTCTACCTGCATGGATTTTCAGCTTCGCGACAGGAAATCGCCCCCGTATGCGAGCTTGTCGCCGGCACCTTGGGTGCCAATCTCTTTTATACGCGCCTGCGTGGTCACGGGCGCGATCGCAAGGCCATGGGGGAACTCTCCGTCAATGGACTGCTCAACGATGCAGTGGAGGCGCTGGAAATCGGCAAGCAACTGGGTGACACTGTGATAGTGATAGGTGCATCCACTGGGGGTACATTGGCGACCTGGCTGGCGAGCTATGACCTGAGCAGCAGCATTGCCGCCGTGATCTTAATGTCGCCCAACTTTGGAGCCAAGCGGAAGGAGTCGGAGCTAATGTTACTACCTTGGGGTAACGCCGTGCTGCAGCTCGTCGAAGGCTCTGACTACCAGTTCCAGCCTGCTAGCGACCTGCAGCAGCAGTACTGGACGACACGATATCCAAGTTAAGCCGTGCTAGTCATGATGGGTGTGGTTAAATTAGCGCGCGATGCGGATTCGCTGAGCATCCGGCAACCGGTGCTGGTCATGTATGCACCCGATGATGAGATTGTTGATACCGAGGCAATTCGAGAAACTCTTGCAAGCTTCGCCTCGGAGAGGAAAGAAATCATAGTTATCGCTGATTCCGGGGATCCGCGTCAACATACGTTGGCGGGCGATGCGCTATCACCCCGCACCACGCAGAGTGTGGCCAGGCATATTGTGGCGTTCATTCGCCA
>JARFQK010000299.1 GCA_029287815.1 Gammaproteobacteria bacterium | reverse complement strand
GCCGAGTCTTCCGACTATCGCGCCCTGAAAGATTCGACACAACTGTTCGCGACTTGGGATGACCATGATTATGGCCGCAACAATGCCGGTGCCGAATATCAATGGAAGGAGGAGGCCAAGCAGCAGTTCATGCGCTTTTTTGATATTCCCGAGGATTCACCTGTGCGGCGAAGGCCTGGCGTATACGCGGTCCATTACCTCGGCGACGACGATCAGCGCATCCAGATACTGCTGCTCGATACGCGGACTTTTCGCAGCCCGTTGGAGTATGGCGAACCGGATCAGCAGTGCCCGCGCAGCCGCCTGGTAGCCACCCAGGATGGCTCCACTACCGTGTTGGGCGACGCCCAGTGGCGATGGCTGTCGGACCAGCTCAAGCAACCGGCTGCACTGCGGTTGATCGTCTCCAGCATCCAGGTGATCCCTGACGGCCATTGTTACGAAAAATGGGGTAACTTCCCGCACGAACGTCAGCGCTTGATCCAGCTGATTCGTGATTCGGGTGCGAAACATACGATTATCATCAGCGGGGACCGCCACCTGGGCGAGATTTCCAGGCTACCCGGTGTCGGTAAAAGCTTCCCACTTTACGAGGTCACGGCCAGCGGCCTGAATTCGGCCGGCGCTGGCAAAGGCGAGCATAATCCCTACCGGGTCACGACGGACAATGTCCGGGTCGACCACTTTGGCAGCGTTCGCTTCATCCAGGGTGAACCCCCGACTGTGGAGCTAACGCTCCACGACATCGAGGGCAAAGTCGTACACCGCTACTTGATCGATTATTCCAGCTGGGAGCCACTGTCATCCGCTGCGGGCTAACCCGAGACCAGAGACAGAGCCTGATCAATCAGCGCCGTATCAACGGCGACCGCGTGTGCCGAGGCAGCAGTTCCTGAGGAAGCGACACGGCAGCCATGGTATTTGTTGATCCCGCCCATATTAAAATCATAGACGAGTTGATTATTGACCCGACCATGGCGAACAAGAATCCCGAGCTGGACGCGCATCATCTCAAGCGGTCCTTCAAAATTGCTGCCTCCTTCACCCTGTTATTGTGGTTCATAAAAACAGTCGAATACGCCGTCGGCGCCAGCCTTGGCCAATATGGCGTCTACCCGGGTCAGCTGAGCGGCCTGATCGGGATTATGCTGTCGCCGATGATTCATAGCTCATTCTTGCATCTGATGGCTAACACTGCACCGCTGTTGATCCTAGGGACAGCGCTGCTGTACGGCTACCCGCGATCCGCCAGGATCGTAATACCCGCTGTCTATGTAGGTAGCGGACTGGGTGTCTGGCTGTTTGCCCGCGAAGCCTATCACATCGGTGCAAGTGGCCTCAGTTTCGGGTTTATGTTCTTTGTGTTCACGGTTGGTGTCCTGCGCCGGGACCGGCTGGCTATCGCTTTGTCAATGATCGTCTTTTTCCTTTACGGCAGTATGATCTGGGGCGTCTTCCCGAGCGCATCCACTGTATCGTTCGAGAGCCATTTTTTCGGCGCCATTATCGGGCTGACGCTGGCCGTGATGCTCAAAAACCATGATCCCTCCCTGCCGGAGAAACATTATGATTGGGAGAAAGATGAAGCGATTGACCCCGAGCCTGACCAGCAAACCATCGACAGTGCCGCTCGACAGTCAAACCAGGCGCCGCATTTACCATTGAATCGTGGCAACTCCCGTACGAAGCAATGACTGCCTGATGCTTTCGCATTTTCTGTGCAAGCCCGTTCATGCGAACCGTTGCGATCCACTGATTCTCGGATAAGATCCAGTTTGCATCAAGGCACGGATGCGCGACGCTGGCGAGACCGAAATGCCTGATGAGCAATGCGCGCTATTATTGCTAAACTCCACGTCATGAGATCGGGTAATTCTGTCGAAATAAAAAAATCGCTGCGGAGGATTTTTTACGGGCGCACCATCGGAACCACTTATGTCAATGACATCCTGCTGATTGCCAATCTCGCGGTAGTCATGATGTCGATCACTTCCCTGTTTCTGGAAACTGGGCGCGCATTTCAGTATGTTGAGTTCGGATTCGGCGCCTTCTTTGCAATCGAATATGCGTTGCGATTCTGGGTCTCCCGGCACAAAGTCCAATTTTTCTTCAGACTCGTTAATGTGCTCGACATCCTGGTGATCGGATCATTGCTGACCACGGTTTTCGTGCCCAATCTGGCGGTATTGCGAATACTCCGCACTTTGCAGATTCTGCGTGCTTACAAGTTCTACGGCAAGCGCTTCGATCACCACAATGAATTCATCTACCGGAATCTTGAGATCATCACTGCTTCAGTGAACATCATCGTATTCCTGTTTGTGATGTCCACACTGGTTTTCATCCAACAAAGACCGATCAATGATAGTGTCAGCTCTTATCTGGACGCGCTTTATTACACCATCGCCACGGTAACCACAACCGGTTTTGGTGATATCACCGTGGTCGGCACCGGCGGCAAACTGCTTTCGATCATCATCATGATTCTGGGCGTGACACTGTTTTTTCGCCTGATCAAAAGCATTTTCGTGCCCCACCAGCTCTACACCATCTGTTCGCACTGCGGCCATGATCACCACAGTCTCGATGCGCACTATTGCAGCCAATGCGGGCACAAGATAAAAAACCGTTACTTCATCGACCACATCAACAAACACAAGGATGACTTTTAGGCACTGTCGCCGCCGATGCCGATTGAATCCGACTCTTTGAAAAAAAACGGCGACGATACGCCGATGCGACGCTATCACCGACCAGTCGCTTTCACTATACTTTCTTTGTGATCCCTGAACAGCAAAAATCCACACGCCCCGTCACACGGCGGCGATGGGTCCTCTGGCGTCAGCTTTTCAGGACGACAGAAGGTCGAATCCTGGCACTCGGTATCGGAATTGCTTTCGCAGGTCTGATTCTGATGGGACTGACCGCTTTCTGGTCTTTGCAAACCTCGCACATGATCGGTGCCATGGCATTTTTCAATATTGTCTTCGGCCGCGTCGTGTCGATGTCGGTCGGCTACGCCGGCGGCTACGGTCACCTATTGGTCATAGCGGTGAACGCGTGGGTAGAGACGGTCCTTGTGTTGTTGTTCTATCCGTTATTCGTCTTCAGCATGCGCAAGCTGGTCGAATTCCAGAGACTGAAGCGGTTTCTCGATCGAACCCGTGCAGCCGCCGTACGCCATCACGACAAAGTGCGCCGTTACGGGGTCCTCGGTCTGTTCGTTTTCGTATGGTTTCCGTTCTGGATGACCGGGCCGGTCGTTGGCAGCGCCATCGGCTATCTGCTGGGCTTTTCAGCCCGGTTGACGGTGTCGGTCGTGCTTGCCGGCACCTACGTCGCGATGGGGGCGTGGGCCTATCTGATGCACGGCCTGCACAGTCGGGCTGCACTGCTGGCACCCTGGGCACCAATGCTGCTGATTTGCCTGATCATCCTTTTCGTCCTCGCCGGTTACTGGCTCAGTCGACGCGAACAAAGACCGCATCAGCACGACGACACGTACGTGCAGAATTCGACTGAAAAACCGCATGATCGCACACCAAGCCAATCACCCGATAACTCGGGTGACGACGACAGGCCTTGATCAGACTCCTGGACAACATCGACCGCGACGATGACTTCACCGCGATTGGCCCGCATTTTTTACCAAGATCACGGGAGCAGGCGCGGGAGTAAGCCCGCTCTGGAGCGAAAAGCGCGGCCATAGCCACGGCTAGCCCGCATTTCTCACCAGGATCACGGGAGCAGGCGCAGGATTCGTGTTCGTAAGCGCCGCTCTGGAGCGAAAAGCATAGCCATAGCTATGGTTTGAGTGAAGAGCAAGCTTACGGACACGAAGACCCCGAACCGTGATAGGCACTGTTGAAAAACACGGTGTATTTTCGATCATTCGAGTTTTCTCATAAGACCCAGTTCCTTATCATCTGTCTCTTATACACATCTGACGCTGCCGACG
>JARFQK010000297.1 GCA_029287815.1 Gammaproteobacteria bacterium | reverse complement strand
AATCATGATCGCGCGCTTGCAACCGCTTTGTTTCATATCGGTGCTGACGAATTTGAAGAATTCGCGTATCGCCTCGTCCTCCGGCTTGGCCATGCGGAACGGGTGGAAAGGATCGATGCCATTGATCTCGAGTGATTTCGGTTCCAGGTTGGCATTGGCGAAAGGTTCGACATGGCAGGCGAAGGTCTGGTTGATCTCAACATGGCCCTGCTCATCGATTGTCAGTGTCAGTGCGCCAATCTCGATCAGGGCGTCCTTCTTCTCGTTGAAGCCGCCGGTTTCAACATCGACGACGACCGGCAAAAAACCACGGAAGCGGCGGGACATCAACTGGCGATTGTCGTCATTTGTCATGATTTGACTTGATTTTCCATGGAATGGTTTGACCCGCCATCAATGGGACAACCGACTGATCGGCCATCGGGTAGCTGTCCGGGATGGTTTGTGCAATTTTGTCTAACGTGATCGTTTTGTTGTTTCGCGGCAGACCATAAAAATCCGGCCCAAAGAAACTGGCAAAAGCTTCAAGCCTGTCCAGCGCGCCGATATCATCGAAGATCGTCGCATACAGCTCGATTGCCGCGTGCGCGCTGAAGATGCCCGCACAGCCACAGTCGGATTCCTTGCGGCTTTTTGCATGGGGTGCGCTGTCAGTGCCAAGAAAGAACTTTGAATTACCGGATGCGATCGCCTCTAACAGCGCCCGCCGATGACGCTCACGTTTCAGTACCGGCAGGCAATAATGATGAGGACGAATGCCGCCGTCAAACATCGCATTTCGGTTGTACAATAAGTGGTGGGCAGTGACTGTGGCGCCAACCCGCGGCCCGCTCTCCATGACAAAATCGACAGCGTCCGCTGTCGTGATATGTTCGAATACGATCTTGAGATTTGGGAAGGTGTCGATCAGTGGTATCAACACACGTTCGATAAAGACTTTTTCGCGGTCGAAGACGTCTACCTCGCTGTCGGTGACTTCGCCGTGCACCAGCAGCGGCAGTCCGGCGCGCTGCATTTCTTCCAGCGTAGGGTAGCATCGGTGGATGTCTGTAACGCCGTCGTCTGAATTGGTTGTTGCACCAGCAGGGTATAATTTCACGCCTTTGATGAAACAGCTCTTGTGTGCAGCCACGATTTCTTCTGCAGGTGTGTTATCGGTCAGATAAAGCGTCATCAGTGGCTCGAAGTCAGTGCCCTCGACGGCTGCGAGAATACGGTCCAGGTAGTCAACAGCCTGTCTAACGGTGGTTATCGCCGGTACCAGATTCGGCATAACAATGGCGCGTTGGAACTGTTTTGCCGTGAATGGAGCTACACTCTTGAGTATGTCGCCGTCACGCAAATGCAGATGCCAGTCATCAGGTCGGGTGATGGTTATGCTTTCGGTCGTCATGATGGCTTGTATTATGTACCATGCGCTCTGTAGCATAAAGTCGAAAGGAACAATCAGCGATAATCATGATCTCAACCAGGACACCAGGAGGCCTTAGGTAATGGGCGTTGCCCAGCGTTTACTGGCGATAATGCTTCTTCGGGCGGGGCCGCAGCATTTGCCCTATTCGCTGTCGTTGCTAGGCACGTTGACTATACTCTATCTGGGTAGCGGCGCGGTGGTGCTTGCCGCATCGGTCAGTGTCGGGCAGGCGATTGCGAATCTCGTTCTCGATGTTGCTCTGCTGTATGCGTTCTGTTACGTCTGTCTGTCGCTAGTGCGACTGACCGCCCGTTTTGTGCAGATGGTGTCGGCTCTGATGGGTATTGGCGCTGTGTATCATTTGCTGGCATGGCCCATTTTTGTTCAGTTGCAGAATATGCAGCCAACAGAGCAAGGTGTAACAATAATTGCTCTGCTGATGCTGGGACTGATCAGCTGGCAAGTGCTCGTGTTTGCGCATATATTTCGTCATGCCTTGCAGATAAGTATGCTGCGAGGGCTGATATTGTCGTTTGGTTATCTGTTCTTGTCGATAGCCGCTGCTGAAATCATTTTTCCGGGAAGTTGAGACTTTATGCATATCCATATTCTAGGCATTTGTGGCACTTTCATGGGCGGTGTGGCACTGCTCGCACGCCAGGCTGGGCATACCGTGAGCGGATCGGACGAGAATGTCTATCCACCGATGAGCACCCAGCTCGAGCTCCAGGGCATCGAACTCTGTGAAGGCTACGATCCGGCGCATATCACGGATCAGGTTGACCAGGTGGTGATCGGCAATGCGATGTCGCGGGGCAATCCGGTCGTCGAATACGTGCTCAACAACAACTTGCCCTACACATCGGGACCGCAATGGTTGGCAGAAAACGTGCTGAGCAATCGTTGGGTGCTGGCTGTTGCGGGTACCCACGGCAAGACCTCGACCTCGAGTATGGTGGCCTGGATCCTCGACTATGCGGGCCTGAATCCGGGCTTCCTGATTGGCGGTGTACCGTCGAATTTCGGTTTATCGGCTCGCTACGGCGATTACCCGTTCTTCGTTGTAGAAGCGGATGAATACGATACCGCCTTTTTCGACAAACGTTCGAAGTTCGTTCACTACCAGCCACGAACCTGCATATTGAATAATCTGGAATTCGACCATGCCGACATTTTCGACGACGTTGGCGCGATAAAGAAACAGTTTCAACACCTGGTGCGCACCGTGCCGGGCCAAGGCAAATTGATCGTTAACGGCGCAGATCCGAATTTGGATGATGTGTTGGAAATGGGCTGCTGGACGCCTGTGGAAAAATTTTCGGTAGCGGGCGAGTACTGGTCTATCCGTGATTGCGTCGAAGACGGCAGCGAATTTGAAGTCTGGGTCGATGGTCAATTTGCCGCGCCGGTGAAGTGGAAGATGCACGGCGCCCATAACAGGTTGAATGCGCTGGCTGCGGTCGCCGCGACGCGCCATGCTGGTGTTCCGGTTGAAAAAGCCTGTGAGGCGCTCGGTGACTTCAAAGGCATCAAGCGTCGTCTGGAAGTATTGGGCCAGGTGGACGGCGTTACCGTTTACGATGATTTTGCCCACCACCCGACCGCGATCATCGAGACGTTGTCGGCAGTCAAGGAGCTATCGGGTAACGGTCGCATCCTGGCGGTGCTGGAACCACGCTCGAACACGATGCGAATGGGTGTACACAAAAAGCGCTTGTTGGATTCTTTGCAGCAGGCTGATCTCATTTATCTTTATCAGCCAGCCAGTATTGACTGGAACCTTCGCGATCTTGCACGACATTCCGCGGTAACAGCCGATGTTTATGACGATGTCGCTGACATCATTCATGACCTGATCAAGCAGGCACGGCCCGGAGACCATATCGTGATCATGAGCAATGGCGGCTTCAAGTCGATTCATACCCGATTGCTGCAGGCGTTGGAGAAGAAGGCTGCTTGAGCATGGTATCTGCGCCGCGAAAACAGACGGTCGCGCTGGGCATTTCGGGCGCTTCCGGCGCCCAATACGGTTTTCGCCTGCTGCAAAGTCTTATCGATGCTGATCAGCGGGTCTACCTGATGATTAGCAAGGCTGCGCAAGTGGTCATTGGCATGGAGACGGATGTTTCTCTGCCCGGTCGTCCGTCGGACATAACGAAGTTTTTGGTTCAGAGATACAGTGCTGCAGACGACCAGCTTCTGGTGTATGGCGAAAATGAGTGGACGGCGCCGATTGCCAGCGGTCGTAACGATGCCGACGCGATGGTTGTGTGCCCGTGCTCAATGGGCGCCTTATCTGCGATCGCGCAGGGTTCGAGCAATAATCTGTTGGAGCGAGCGGCCGACGTTACCCTGAAGGAGCGCAATAAGTTGATACTGGTGCCGCGCGAATCACCTTATTCGGTCATACATCTCGAAAATATGCTGAAACTCTCGCGTATGGGTGCTGTTATCGTTGATGCCAATCCCGGTTTTTATAACAAGCCCGAATCTGTCCACGATATTGTGGATTTCGTCGTCGCTAAAATCCTCGACCAGCTGGGTGTGCAGCATGCTCTGCAGCCAAACTGGGGGTCATGACCCGTCATAGTCCGCAAAGAACGCAAATAATGCGGGCTCGATCAGGGATCGACCGCGAAACGCACCCGTCCGCCCCTCCAGTCATCCATGCTTTTCTCGTTCACGGCATATTTATGGTCATCCCTGAAAAATCCAAAAATACTTACCGCTGAGGCGCAGAGGCGCTGAGATCTTTTCAGGTAGGCGTAGGAGCGACTTTAGTCGCGAATTTCGTCGAATTCGCGACTAAAGTCGCTCCTACAAAACCACGCAGTATTCTCAGCGTCTCTGCGCCTTTGCGGTGAAAAAATAAAAACGGCCCGCGATGGGGCCGTTTCGAGTTCCAGCTGTTGGGTCAGTTACTTCAAGCGCTGCTGACGTCAACCGCCTGCAGACCCTTGTCACCCTTGGCGATTGAAAATACAACGCGTTGGCCTTCACCCAGCGAGCGGTGGCCTTTGCCCTGAATAGAGCGGAAGTGGACAAAAATGTCGTCGCCGTTTTCCCGAGTGATAAAGCCGAAGCCTTTGGCTGCATTGAACCACTTGACGGTGCCGATCTCTTGTCCGGCACCCACTTTGGTGTTGGAACGGCCGGCGCTGGCCAGTTTTACGGCGATCACGCAAGCAACGAAGATGCTGAAGAACGATGCCAGCGTCAGCAGAATCACGTCGGTTGCAGGCAGCATGGCCGTGTTCTGGCCACTCTGTAAGTAAGCGCCTGTTAGCGTAGTGATGCCGGTAAAGGTGATACTGATGAAAAGTAGCTTGATAATTAGGTTTGATTTGAGCATCTTTTACCCCTGATATTATTCGATATTTATCGTAATCTTCCTCTGCAAAAGTTAGAGGTCTCAATGAAAAGGCCTGTAAATATGAAAGGAAACCACAGGCTTTTTCATTATAACTGAGGCAAGTTGTATTCAATTGTATGAATTTGTAAGCTTTTTCAACGCTTGGCTTTGGCGATCCTGGCCATGATCGCTTCTACGGATGTCTCACGTGGCAATTGCAGGTGAAAGCCCCTGGCGCTCAGGTGCGTTATCACGGTGGTGGGATCTTCACTGGCCAGTTTCCTGTCGGGGGTGAGTTCCAGTTCCATTGCAAACTCGGTATTTCCGAGACTGCGGACGATTTCCTGCGGCACGCTGGAGAAATCGTCTTTTTCTGCCAGATAGAGATACATATCCTCTTTTCTGGCGCAGCGGTAAATGTAGCACTTCATAATGGCGAGTGATATTCAAGTCGAGGAAGTATGCGTGAACGTCCACAGCTTGTTGACGATGAAATTCCACATCAGCACAACAACAGTCGCGAATATTTGCACAATCAGGTAATTGAAACGGGTGTTCTCGACGCCCACATACATGATTCCACCGTTGATGAGCGCACCTGCGGTCGCGACGATCAGGAACTTTGTCAGCGCTTCCCGGTGACGCTTGTCGCTTTGAAAGGTGAAATGGTAATTGAGAACGTAGTTGATCAGCGCCCCAACGACGAAGCCAAGGCAGGAAGCGATCACCGGGTCTACAGCCCAGAATTCGACCAGAATGATTAGGGTCGTATAGTGACCGATCGTGCCAATCACGCCGACACCGGCATAGAGCAGGAATTGGCCGATAACGCCTTTTTGTCTCGTGGTTATGGTGGTGCTTTGGGCCATAAGCGCTGGTTCACTTCGGGCTATGTGCCGAAAAATCGCGACTCATAAGGCGCGCGCTCGCTTCCTCGCCAGGCGCGTACTCGTTGATGAAATAGAGTGGACGGCGCTTGGTCTCATTGAACACGCGCCCGAGGTATTCACCCAGTATACCAATCGCGACCAGCTGCACACCACCTAGCATCAAGATGATCACGATCAGCGAGGGATAGCCCGCTACCGGATTGCCGTGCAACAGCGTATCGATGATCATGTAGATGCCATAGGCAAAGGCGCAGCTTGCTGTCAGCAGGCCCAAGTAGGTGGATATTTTCAGCGGCGCGATGGTGAAAGAGGTGATACCGTCGACCGCCAGGTTCCACAACTTGAGGTAGTTCCACTTGGATGTGCCGGCGTGCCGGGGATCGCGCTGATAGCGCACGGCCTTTTGTTTGTAGCCGATCCAGGCAAACAGCCCTTTCATCATGCGGTGTTGTTCGTTGAACGTGTTCAACGCATCGACTGCGCGGCGGCTGAGTATACGATAGTCGCCGCTGTCTTCCGGCATCTCAATCTTGTTTACGCGCTTGATAAATCGGTAAAAGAAGTGAGCGGTGGTGCGCTTAACGATGGACTCGCCCTTGCGGTGAGTGCGCTGAGCGTAGACAACATCGTAGCCGTTTTGCCATTCCCGGACCAGTTCCGGAATCAATTCCGGTGGATCCTGCATATCAGCATCGATAACAATCACGGCATCACCCGTGGCCTTGTGCAGGCCGGCCGTGATCGCTATCTCCTTGCCGAAGTTGCGGCTTAAATCGAGCAGAGTGATCCGGCTGTCCTGCTGTCTAAGGGCTTTGATTCGGCTCAGTGTGTCGTCCGTGCTGCCATCATTGACATACAGGAGCTCCAAGGCAAAAGGCAGATCAGAAATCGCTTCAGTCAGCGCTTGATGGAATTCAGGGACAACAGCTTCTTCATTGAATACAGGTACGACGATGGATACGAGCGGGTACTCATCCGGATTCAAAAGACTCATTCGATATTATTCAAAACAAGCTTTGCGGCTTCAATGGTGCGGTCCAGATCGTCGGTCATGTGTGCACTCGAGATGAAGCCGGCTTCGTAGGCTGACGGCGCCATGTAAACACCGTGCTCCAGCATGCCATGAAAAAACTTTTTGAACTGCTCCATGTTGCATTGCGTGGCTTGCTCGAAGCTGTTGACCTGGTGTTCGCTGAAAAACAGGCCGAACATGCCGCCGATGCGGTTGCAGGTCATCGGGATACCGGCAGACTGGGCCGCGGCAAGGATGCCATTGGTCATGTATTCCACTCTCTCGAACAGGGCGTCATGAAAGCCGCGCGTTGAAATCAGTTCCAGCGTTTTCAGGCCGGCGGTCATCGCGATTGGATTGCCGGACAGCGTACCGGCCTGATAAACGGGTCCCAGCGGAGCGATCTGCTCCATGATTTCGCGTTTGCCGCCGAACGCGCCCACCGGCATGCCGCCGCCAATGACTTTCCCCAGTGCGGTCAGGTCTGGCTCGATTCCGTAGTGCGCTTGAGCCCCACCGAGGGCGACGCGGAAGCCAGTCATGACTTCGTCGAAGATCAGCACGATGCCATGCTGTGTGCACAGCTCGCGCATGCCCTCGAGGTAACCGTCGAGCGGCAGAATGCAATTCATGTTGCCAGTCACAGGTTCGATGATGACGCAGGCGACCTGATCGCCGATATCGTTGACCGCTCGGCTGAAGCTGTCCAAATCGTTGTAGGGTAGCGTGACCGTTTGTTCGGCGAGCGCGGCCGGTACGCCAGGCGAACTCGGCGTGCCCAGAGTCAACGCGCCGGAACCGGCCTTGACCAGCAGCGAGTCGACATGGCCGTGGTAGCAACCTTCGAATTTGATGATCTTGTCGCGGCCGGTGTAACCGCGCGCGAGGCGTATCGCACTCATTGTCGCCTCGGTGCCGGAGCTGACCATACGTATCAGATCGATCGATGGTACGAGCGCGCATACCTTGTCCGCCATCTCGGTTTCGATTTCGGTCGGTGCGCCAAAACTGAGGCCGTTATCGGCAGCAGCCTTGACCGCAGCGATGATTTCAGGATGTGCGTGCCCGAGAATCATCGGTCCCCAGGAACCGACATAGTCGACGTATTCCTTGCCCAGGGTGTCGTACATATAGGGTCCGGAGGCGCGACTGATGAATACCGGATCACCACCCACGCCTTTGAACGCGCGTACCGGGGAATTGACCCCGCCCGGGATATGGTTTTGTGCGGCTTGAAACTGCTTTGACATGTTATCTACTTCGCCCATCATTAGTTTTACGAGTCCAGAACGACACGGCCTTTAGTCATTCCCGCGGCTGCGGGACTAAATTCGACCGGATCGGATTTGAACAGCCAAAGGCTGGCCCAGAGGACAGAATACACGGATGTATTCTGTAATCCAGTGTCTTTTGCTGATCTAGTGAGAATTGTACCCTAATTCCAATATTTCCGGATTTCAGTGTGGATTCGACAGCATGTGGAGTCTCGCAGGTAGGGTGCGC
>JARFQK010000118.1 GCA_029287815.1 Gammaproteobacteria bacterium | reverse complement strand
GCTGGACGCATCCAGCGGCAAACCGCTAGAATGCCGACTCGCTCGAACTCATCACAACATGCCAGATACGACGCCATCCCTGCTAGCCGCCGACAAGCTCGAATGCACGCGCGACGACCGCCTGCTCTTCAGCGGGCTGTCATTCCAGCTCGGCGCGGGCGAGGTCGTGCAGATCGAAGGGCCGAACGGCAGCGGCAAGACCAGCCTGCTGCGCATTCTGAGCGGTTTGCGCCGCGCGGACGCCGGCAGGGTCCAATGGCAGGGGGTCGATATCCAGCACACGCGCGATGACTACTACGCGAACATGGTCTACATCGGCCATTTGCCCTGCATCAAGGCTGATCTGACCACGATGGAGAACATACGCGTGTTGCTGGACACGCGCTCGCAATCAGTTTCGGGCGGCCAGATTGAACTTGGGCTCGAGCAGGTTGGTCTGGCCGGTTTCGAGGACGTCGCCGGCAAGGCGCTGTCGTCCGGCCAGCGTCGGCGGGTGCTGCTGGCTTTCTTGCTGCTGGCCGATGCGCGCCTGTGGATTCTGGACGAGCCGCTGACTGCGCTCGATGTCAGGGGTGTCGATCTGGTGGAATCGATGATCCTGGAGCACCGCGACAGCGCTGGCAGCGTTGTCTTCACCACCCACCACGGCATGCGCCTGCCCTGTGAGATGAAGAGCGTGGATCTGACGCAATGCTGAAAGCGTTTTACTACCTGCTGCTGCGCGACATGCGCCTGGCGCTGCGCTCGCGCCACGAACTGGCGAATCCGCTGATCTTTTTCGTGCTGGTGGTGTCGCTGTTTCCGCTGGCGGTGATGCCGACACCGGAGCGTCTGCAGGAGATGGCCCCCGGTGTGATCTGGGTGGCCGCGCTGCTGTCGGTGCTGCTTTCGCTGGACCGGCTGTTCAAGCAGGATTACGAGGACGGCTCGCTGGACCAGTTGATGCTGAGTCCAAACCCGCTGGTGGTGCTGGTGCTGGCCAAAGTCAGCGCGCACTGGCTGCTGACCGGCTTGCCGCTGGTGATCATTGCGCCGTTGCTGGGTGTGTTCATGGCGCTGGAAACCTCATCGCTGAGCGTGCTGGTCTGGAGCCTGCTGCTGGGTACGCCGGTGCTGAGCCTGGTCGGTGCGATTGGCGTCTCGTTGACTGTTGCGGTGAACCGGGGCGGCGTACTGCTGTCTTTGATTGTGTTGCCGCTATACATTCCGGTGCTTATTTTCGGCGCCAACGCGATCGACGTTGCCAGTGACGGCATGAGCGTGCGCGGTCAGCTATACTTTCTTGGCGCCATGCTGGCATTGGCGCTATCATTGGCACCTTTGGCCACCGCGGTTGCTCTCAGAATCACGGCCTCAAGGTAAATATGAATTTTAACGACTATGTCCCGATCGAATTTGCTGTCTTTTTTCCCTCGTTTCGTTGAGGCTGCGTGATATGTGGGCCTGGATACAAAAGTTCTCGTCACCCAAGTATTTTTATGGCATGTCGGCGAAACTGATCCCGTGGTTTGCCCTCTCGGCGCTGCTGATCGCTCTCTACGGGCTCTATCTCGGCTTTTTCGTGGCACCGCCCGATTACCAGCAGGGCGAGAGCTACCGGATCATTTTCATCCATGTACCCGCGGCCTGGATGTCGATGTTCGTCTATGTGGTCATGGCGGTGTCAGCCGCAATCGGCTTGATCTGGCAGATCCGCCTTGCCGATGTGATCGCGGCCTCGAGTGCGCCGATCGGTGCCTCGTTCACCTTCATCGCGCTGGTCACCGGCTCGCTCTGGGGCAAGCCGATGTGGGGCACCTACTGGGTCTGGGATGCGCGCCTGACCTCCGAGCTGATTTTGCTGTTCCTGTACTTTGGCTACATGGCGCTGCAGGCTTCGATCGAGGACCAACGCATGGCGGACAAGGCCAGTGGCCTGCTCGCTATCGTCGGCGTGGTCAACATCCCGATAATTCACTACTCCGTGGAATGGTGGAACACGCTGCATCAGGGCGCTACCGTGACCAAGTTCGACAAGCCTTCGATCCACATCGACATGCTGATCCCGTTGCTGCTGATGGCGCTGGCGTTCAAGTTGTTTTATCTCGCGATGGTGCTGGTCAGGGCGCGCAATGAAGCGCTGTATCGCGACCGGAACCGCCGCTGGGTGCGCGAATTGGTGGAGAAATTATGAACGGATCAGAATTCAGCTGGTCAGAGTTTTTTGCGATGGGCGGGTACGCTTTCTTCGTATGGTGGTCCTACGGCCTGACGCTAGCCGTGATCGTTCTGAATATCGTTATGCCTGTCGTGCAACGCAGAAAAGTGATTAAACGAGTGAAGCGGGCCATCCGCCGGGAGCAACTGCAGGAATGAATAAACGTAGTCGCAGAAAAATGCTGGTCGCGATGCTGGTTTTCGGGGTCGGCATCGCGACCGTGCTAGCATTGACAGCCTTCGAGGAAAACCTTCTCTACTTTTACAGCCCGACCCAGATTCATGCCGGTGAGGCGCCACAGAACCGGACTTTCCGCGTCGGTGGTCTGGTGGTGGATGGCAGCGTCAGGCGTGAACAAGGCAGTCTTGCGGTGCAATTCGAGCTGACCGACAACGCCGAGGTGGTTCCAGTGACGTTCACTGGCATACTGCCGGACCTGTTCCGTGAAGGCCAGGGTATCGTTGCGATGGGTCAGATCGACAGCAACGGTTTGTTCGTGGCGGATGAAGTGCTGGCCAAGCACGATGAGAACTACATGCCGCCGGAAGTTGCCGATGCGCTCGATGCCGCGCACGAGGCCGGCAAAACCGGCATGCCAACAACTTATTAAGGTCTCCTTACCATGATTCCAGAACTCGGGCATTTCGCGCTGATCATCGCCCTGGCTATCACCATCGTGCAGAGTGTTGTGCCGCTGTTCGGCGCAGCCAGAAATGATGCCGCGATGATCGCGATCGCGCGACCCGCAGCTTACGCCCAGCTGTTCTTCGTGTTTTTGTCCTACCTGGCACTGACTTATGCGTTCATCGTGCACGACTTTTCGGTGCTCTACGTCGCCCAGCACTCCAACTTGTTGCAGCCGTTGCTGTATCGAATTTCGGGGGTGTGGGGTTCGCACGAAGGTTCTTTGTTGTTGTGGGCGCTGACGCTGTCAGTATGGACCGCTGCGGTGGCCCTGTTCAGCAGGCATTTGCCGGACGTGTTGATGGCGCGGGTGCTGTCGGTCATGGGCTTGATCAGTATCGGCTTTCTGTTATTCATGCTGTTCACTTCGAATCCGTTCGAGCGCATCTTTCCGGCACCGCTGGACGGTAATTCGCTGAATCCGCTGCTGCAGGACCCGGGCCTGGCGATTCATCCGCCGATGCTGTACATGGGCTATGTCGGGTTTTCCGTTGCGTTCGCTTTTGCGGTCGCGGCCTTGCTCGGTGGCCGGCTCGATGCGACCTGGGCACGCTGGTCACGTCCATGGACCACGGTCGCCTGGGCCTTTCTGACCTTCGGTATCGCGCTCGGCAGTTGGTGGGCCTATAACGAGCTCGGCTGGGGCGGCTGGTGGTTCTGGGACCCGGTGGAAAACGCTTCGTTCATGCCCTGGCTGGTCGGCACTGCGCTGATTCACTCACTGGCGGTGACCGAAAAGCGCGGCGTGTTGAAGAGCTGGACCGTCCTGCTTGCTATTATGGCGTTTTCGTTGAGCCTGCTCGGCACGTTCATCGTACGCTCGGGCGTGCTGGTATCGGTGCATGCGTTCGCCACTGACCCGGCCCGGGGCGTGTTTATTCTAATTTTCCTGTGCCTTGTTGTCGGTGGTTCGCTGGCGTTGTACGCCTGGCGCTCGGAAACAGTCTCCAGCACCGGCAGCTTCAAGTGGTTCTCGCGCGAGACTGCGCTGCTGCTGAACAACGTGATATTGGTAACACTGGCGGTCGCGGTGTTCGTCGGCACGTTGTACCCGCTGGTGTTGGATGCGTTCGGTCTCGGCAAGATCTCGGTCGGTCGGCCCTACTTCGACAATATGTTCGCGTTGATCAGCGCGCCGTTGCTTTTACTGCTGGGCGTCGGGCCGTTCATGCGCTGGAAAAGCGACGATCCGACCCGTGTGCGCAAGTCGCTGAGTGTCGTGCTTGCGGTATCGCTGGCGCTGGGCATGGTGTTGCCGTTCATGATCGATGGCGCTTTGAAGCTGGGCGCCGGGCTCGGGCTTGCCGCCGCGCTCTGGATAGGCATCACGACCCTGCAAAGCTATATCAAGCGTTTCCGCTCGGCTTCGAAGATACCGCTGGCCTTCACCGGTATGACGATGGCGCATCTCGGCGTGGCGATGTTCGTCGCCGGCGTGACCATGGTCATGACCT
>JARFQK010000210.1 GCA_029287815.1 Gammaproteobacteria bacterium | reverse complement strand
GGTTGCAGGCCGACATACTGCTCGCCGAGCAGGCCAGATGTCATAATGCTGGCCCCGGTATCGGTCGGAAACTTATCATACTGCGGATCGATCGACATCGACACACGCGCTTGATAGCCCTCGGAATCGTATTCGATCGCCGTCACCTGACCGACCCTGACACCACTGGCAGAGACCGGCGAACGCACCCTCAGACCACCAATATTGTCAAAAGTGGCCGTCACCACATAGCCCTGGCCGCCGCCGTAGGTCGCCAGATTACTCACCTTCATCGCCAGCATAAACAGCGCCGCGATGCCCGCCGCGACAAACAGGCCAACAGCGACCTCAATCGTGCGTGTGTTCATTCACACCTCCGTATCAAACTTGGAAAAAACCAACTGCGAGTCTACTCACTGAACATCAGTGCAGTGAGTACGAAGTCAAGTCCGAGCACGGCCAGTGAGCTATGCACCACGGTTCGCGTAGTCGCGCGCCCGAGACCCTCTGAGGTCGGAACACAATCGTAACCCTCGAAAACTGCAATCCAGACGACCACGAAGCCGAATACGGCGCTCTTGATTACACCGTTACCCAAATCATGATAGAGATCCACATTGGCCACTGCCTGCGACCAGAATGCGCCAGCGTCCAGCCCGAGCAGCTCGACCGCAACCAGATAACCACCCATCACGCCGACAGCACTAAAAATCGCTGCCAACAACGGCATCGCGACAAAACCCGCGAGAAACCTCGGTGCAATCACCCGCTCAATCGGATTCACTGCCATCATCTCCATACCAGAAAGCTGCTCGGTGGCTTTCATCAGGCCGATTTCTGCAGTCAGTGCCGAACCAGCCCTACCGGCAAATAACAGCGCGGTAATTACCGGCCCGAGTTCACGCAACAAGGACAAAACCAGCATCACGCTGACCGAGTCCTCAGCGCCAAAATCAACGAGTGCATAATAGGCCTGTAACGCCATGACCATGCCAACGAAAAGGCCCGCAACGACGATAATCAGCAGGGTCAGCACACCCACTGAGTACATCTGCCGGATCAACAGTCCCGGCCTGAAGAACATACCACGCATCGCTGGCAACACTTGCAGCAAGAACAGGTGGCCTCGCCCGAGTCGCTGCATGGATGACAGACTTTTCTGACCCAGCATCTGCAGCTTGTCAAACAAAAGCATCATGCTTCCGGGTTTCCCGTAACCAAGTCATCCAACACATCCGCAGCCGGATAATGAAATGGCACCGGCCCATCGGCATGCCCTTCAACGAACTGCTCGATCCATTCGGACCTGCTCGCTTTCAGCTCGTCCGGGTGACCATGGCCAACGACTTCACCATCAGAGATCACATAGGCGTAATCGGCGATCGATAAGGTCTCGCGCACATCGTGTGAGACCACGATGCTGCAGATATCGAGCACGTCATTGAGCTCACGAATCAACTTGACCAACACACCCATTGATATCGGATCCTGTCCGGTAAATGGTTCGTCGTACATAACCATCATCGGATCCAATGATATGGCTCTGGCCAGGGCTACGCGACGTGCCATACCACCAGAGAGCTCAGCGGGCATTAACCGCGCCGCGCCGCGCAAGCCTACCGCGTTCAACTTCAACAAGACCAACTGGCGAATCATGCCCTCACTCAAGCGCGTGTGCTCACGCAATGGGTAGGCGACGTTCTCGAATACGCTCAGATCGGTCAACAGTGCGCCGGACTGAAACAGCATGCCCATACGCTTCCTGAGCGCATAGAGTTGTGCAGTCTTCAGCTGATGCACATTCTCACCATCGACCTCGATACTCCCCGCATCAGGCCGCAATTGCCCGCCAATCAGCTTCAGCAAGGTCGTCTTTCCGGTCCCACTGGGGCCCATGATCGCGGTGACCCCCTGGCGTGGTATATCCATATCGATTCCCTCGAATATCTTGCGCTCGCCACGGCTGAACACCAGATCACGAATCTTGATCACCGTATCGCTCAAATTGATTGCCTTAGGTTGGTTGATTGCATTGACACTAATCCTGTGACCATTTTGGCGTGTATTTTATGCGCTTGTAACGTCATGTGCATCAATTAGTTGCGCAAGTGAGTGATAATTGTGTAATTTCGACAACATGACTAGCCCGGATATTGCAGGAAGGATCAGGCTCTTTCGGGCAAACTGCGGTGATTTCGATTGGATCGCGAACCTGAGGTTACAGCCGCATAGCCCGAATCAAGGAAGCTCTGATTGATTCATCCCTGTATTATCAGAGCATGGAAAAACATAAAATGCGATTTGCTGTTTCCCCGATGCTTAATCGCTTGAGGCGATCCAAAATGGCGGCGCATGCGTGCGCCGCGGAGACTCGGTGTTGATCAGAGTTCCCTTAACCGAACTGCAACCATAACGAGTTTGATTGATATGGCACAAACGGACTTCAAGAAGCTGGGGCTGGCTGTAGTCGAGACCGAGTTGGCCTCGGTCAGCATCCTGAAACAGCGCATTGACGATAATTTCTCACGGGCCTGCGAACTGTTGCTGAACTGTCAGGGGCGGATCGTCGTCACCGGCATGGGTAAGTCCGGTCACATTGCCGGGAAGATAGCGGCCACCCTGGCCAGTACAGGCAGTCCGGCATTCTTCGTGCATCCTGGTGAAGCCAGCCATGGCGACCTTGGCATGATTACGTCAAAAGATGTTGTGATCGCGCTTTCGAACTCCGGTAACACTGCGGAGTTGCTGACGATCGTTCCAATCATCAAGCGTCTTGGCGTGCCTTTGATCAGCATGACCGGAAACGCGAAATCGCCGCTAGCCACTGAAGCCACGATTGCTTTGGATGTTGGCGTCGCGCAAGAGGCCTGCCCACTCGGACTGGCGCCGACGTCAAGCACGACGGTCGCGCTGGTGATGGGCGATGCGCTCGCGGTCGCATTGCTCCAGGCCCGCGGCTTTACCGAGGAAGACTTCGCGCTGTCGCATCCAGGCGGCAGTCTTGGACGGCGTCTATTGCTGCATGTCGCCGATATCATGCATACCGGTGACGCGATGCCAACGGTCAAACCAGAAGCGACAATATCCGCAGCGCTGCTGGAAATGAGCAGCAAAGGGCTCGGCATGACTGCGATCATCGACCACGCACAACGGGTGCTCGGCATTTTCACCGACGGCGATCTGCGCAGGACCCTGGACAAGAACCTGGACTTAAAAATGGCCAAAATTGAACAAGTTATGACAAGGAATTGTATTACCGTGGATGCTCACGACCTCGCAGCGAAAATACTCAAGCTGATGGAGGATCATAAGATCAATGGCGTTCTGGTCACTGACCAGGATGACCGGCTGATCGGCGCGCTGAACATGCACGACCTGCTTCGAGCCGGAGTGGTATAAGCGCGCCGAATAGTGAATAATGCACGCTCACGGCACGAAATTGACTCGCGATAATTCACAGCGAATAGCATGCAAGACATACTGGAAAAAGCCAGAAAAATCGAGCTGGTGATATTCGACGTAGACGGGGTGATGACGGATGGCAGCCTGTTCATGGGTGACGACGGCCAGGAATATAAAGCCTTCAATTCACTCGACGGTCACGGGATGCGCATGCTGCAGGACGGGGGCGTCAACGCAGCAATTATCACCGGACGCAGCTCCAATGTGGTCGAACACCGCATGAAGGATCTGGGCATCAGCCTCGTTTATCAAGGGTATCGGGATAAAATTCCAGCGTATGAGGCCTTAATGGGCGAGATTGGGCTCACTCCCGACCAGGTTGCCTATGTCGGCGATGATGTTGTCGATTTGCCGATCATGACTCGGGTTGGTTTCGCGATTGCGGTGCAGGGTGCGCATCCTTATGTCAAGAAACACGCACATTGGATCACCCAGAACCACGGTGGCCGGGGCGCGGTACGTGATGTCTGCGAGCTGATGCTTGAAGCCAGGGGATTGTTGTCCCAAACGCTCGAGTCGTATTTGTACTTTGCTGAATGAACAAGCAATTCACACTGATTACAATGGCGATCATCGCAATGATCGGGATCTGGGCCGTTATTCATGCGCCGGATGAAGCCGAGATTGTGGAACCGGAACCACATTTCGTGGACGCCTACGTCAAGGACTTCACGCTGGTGGCAATGGATGAGAATGGACTTCCGTACTATACCTTGACTGCGGATCTGATGGAGCATTTCAATGACACTGGCGAGGCAGAAATCACCCAGCCGATCTTCAGCATTGACCAAGACGCCAAAGCGTGGGTGATCAGCGCGAGGAACGGTGTCATCGATGATAATAACGAGTGGGTGACACTGAACGACGATGTCGTGATGCTGCAGAAAGACTCGCCAACCCCCCTGGAGCTTACCACCAGTCAGTTGCGCTACAACACGCGGACGCAGGTAGCCAACACCGATAAAGTGGTCAATATCACTCAGGGATCACTGAAGGTAAGATCCAAAGGGCTGAGTTTCGACAATTCAACCGGGATCCTTGAGTTGCTCAAGGATGTTAACGGAACCTATGTCATCAAGAATCAATAAACTGAGCATCGTACTTGCCGTGTTGGCCACTGCGCCGCTGGCATCGCTCGCCGAGCAGCGGCTGGTCAGGGACACCAGTGCACCGGTGAATATTCAGGCGGACCACATGAAGTACGAACTCCAGAGCGGCATCAGCGAATACACCGGCAATGTTCGCGTCAGCCAGAGCGATATTGAACTCACTGGCGACAAGGTCATCGCGATTCAACAAGACAAGGTCGTGAAGAATATAAAGGTGAGCGGCTCACCCGCCACTTATCGACAGAAATCGGAAGATGGCAACTATATCCAGGCACAAAGCAGGCAGATGGAATACAAAGCTGCTCAGAACCGCCTGGTCCTGACCGATAAGGCCAAGCTCGAACAGGCTGGATCGATCATGGAAAGCGATCAAATCATATACGATACCGTCAAACAGGTGGTCATAGCCGGCGACGAGAAAGCCAACAAGCGCGTCAACATCACAATCAAGCCAGATAAAATTAAAAAGTAGTCGCCAATGCCGGAATTGCACGCTGAAAATCTGGTGAAGCGCTACAAACAGCGCACCGTCGTCAACAATGTCTCAATCGGCGTCCGCAGCGGCGAAGTCGTCGGCCTGCTGGGCCCCAATGGCGCAGGCAAGACCACCAGCTTCTACATGATGGTCGGACTGATCAAGGCTGACGAGGGTCAGATTTTCATCGATGACCACGAAATCACGCATTTGCCGCTGCACGCGCGCGCGCAACGCGGTGTAGGCTACCTACCGCAGGAAGCGTCCGTCTTCCGAAAGCTCTCGGTTGAAGACAATATCATGGCTGTGTTGGAAGCGCAGCGTATCAGCAAGGCCGAACGTGCGGAGCAACTGCAGATGTTGCTGGAGGAGCTCCAGATCGAACATATCCGCCAGAGCAGCGGTATGAGCCTATCGGGTGGCGAACGCAGACGCGTGGAAATTGCACGGGCGCTGGCCTCGAGACCGTCTTTCATTCTGCTTGACGAGCCTTTTGCCGGTGTCGATCCGATTTCAGTGATTGACATCCAGAAAAGTATTGAACATTTGATCAGCCTCAACATTGGGATCCTTATCACAGACCATAATGTACGGGAAACCTTGGGTATATGCCATCGCGCTTATATACTGAGCGATGGTAAAATTATTGCCGAGGGCAAGCCGGAAGAGATTCTCGCGAACGATCAGGTGCGGGAAGTCTATCTCGGCCGTGATTTTCGACTATAAACATAGATATGTACCTTAAGCTAGCGCATCGGCATTGGGTTGGGACCAGCCCAAACAGGCAATGGCGGGTACCAGCCGGGAAAATCCAATCGAAGCTCTGTTTCCCGCAACGAATCAGGAGTAGTGATCAGCGAATATTGGTAATCTAATCTCGCTCAAGTTATGAAACCATCTCTGCAGCTAAAATTAGGCCAGCATCTTACGATGACCCCTCAACTGCAACAGGCGATACGGCTGTTGCAGTTGTCGACATTGGACCTGCAAACCGAAATTCAGCAGACGCTGGAAGAGAATCCAATGCTGGAAATGGACGAGGACAGTCCAGATTCGGCGCCGGAGGAGCAAAAAGAGAGCGAATCCGAGAACGATGCAAACTCACAGGATTCCCAGCTTGATATGGAGAAAAATCAGGATCTCCCTGATGAGCTTCCGGTCGACAGCGAGTGGGAAGATATCTATGATGTTGCAACTGCGGGGATCAGCAGCGCTGCGCAAGCCTCCGACGACAGTGTCAACGATTTCCTGGAAAATCAGAGCATCGAGGGCAATACACTGGCTGAGCATCTGCTCTGGCAACTGCGGAACATATCCACCAGCGAGACCGATTTTGCTATCGGCATCGCGATCATTGACGCGATCAACGATGATGGCTATCTCACTGAAAGCCTGGAAGAGATCCACGCCGGCCTGGCAGAAGAGCTCGAAATTGAACTCGACGAGGCCGAAGCCGTTTTGCACTTGATCCAGCGTTTTGACCCAATCGGTGTGGCCGCCCGTGATCTCAGGGAATGCCTTCTGCTGCAGCTGGAGCAGTTCGACGAGGATACGGACGGACTGGCCGAAGCGCGCATGTTGATTCGCGACCACCTCGAACAGATTGGCAGCCGTGATTATGCACGCCTGCTGAAATCAACGCGACTCTCCGAGGATGAATTAAAAGAACTCATCGCATTCATTCAGACTTTGAATCCGAGGCCGGGGGCCACGATCTCACCGAACCGCGCAGAGTATGTCGTACCCGACGTCTATGTGCGCAAGGTCAACGGCGAGTGGCGCGTCACCTTGAACCCTGAAGCGGCACCGCGGTTGCGAATCAATCCTCTCTACGCCGATTATGTCAAAAAGTCAGGCCGCGACAAAGACAGCAGTTATTTGCGAACCAGTATGCAAGAAGCGCGCTGGTTTCTGAAAAGCCTGCAAAGCCGTAGCGATACCCTCCTCCGCGTCGGCAAGGCCATCGTCGATCGTCAACGGCTGTTTCTCGAGTACGGTGAAGAGGGCATGAAACCGATGGTATTGCGAGATATCGCCGAAGAGCTCGAGATGCACGAGTCAACCATTTCGCGCGTCACCACACAAAAATACATGCATACACCGCGGGGTGTTTTTGAGTTCAAATACTTTTTTTCCAGCCACGTTAGCACCGCCGATGGTGGCGAATGCTCAGCGACCGCGATTCGTGCGATGGTAAAAAAACTCATAGAAAACGAGAACCCGCGCAAGCCAATGAGCGATAACAAGATATCCGCCTTCCTCGTGAAGGAGGGCATTAATGTTGCTCGCCGAACTGTGGCAAAATACAGAGAGGCGATGTCCATTCCACCCTCAAATGAAAGAAAGCGACTCACTTGAGGCCACTACTGGAGAATAATATGCAAATTAATCTGACTGGTCACCATGTTGATATCACAGATTCATTAAGAAACTATGTCAACGAGAAAATGCAAAAGTTGGAACGTCATTTTGACAAAGTCAGCAACACCCACGTCATATTGACTCTCGAAAATCTAGACCACAAGGCAGAGGCCACAGTACATATGAGTGGCAACGATATTTTTGCCGAAGCCAGTGAAGCGGATATGTACGCTGCAATCGACTCGCTCGTTGACAAGCTTGACCGTCAGGTCAAAAAGTACAAAGAAAAACTCAAGAACCATCTACACCATCGACCGAGCGAGATCCCGCAACTCTGATGAAACTCGATCAGCTCATCAGTAAAGACTCAGTGGTCTGCAATGCCGCCATCGGCAGCAAAAAAAGAGCGCTCGAGTTCCTCGCTGAACTGCTCGCAAAAGAATCAGGATCCGCAGATTCCTTTGAAATTTTTCAACACCTGACAGAACGCGAAAAATTGGGCTCCACCTGCCTGGGCCACGGGGTTGCGATCCCCCACGCCCGTACCAGCAACAACGACAAAGCCGTCGGAGCCTTCATCAAACTAGAGCACGGTATTGACTTCGACAGCCCTGATGATCGACCCACCGATCTGTTGTTCGCGCTGATGGTGCCTGAACACTACACTGATGAGCATTTGGAAATCCTCTCCGGCCTTGCCAGTTGCTTCAGCGATGACGGACTGCGCGCCAACTTGCGCGCAGCCAGTAACTCACAGGAGCTCTACGACACACTGACCAACTGGCATGTCGCAAGCCGGGCATCATGAATGAATTGCTCTCTGTCGAGACGATCATCCATAATCTGTCCAGACAGATTGAGTTTGACTGGCTGGCAGGACAGGAAGACCCCAGACGCCCGGTGCATGAGATCAAGGCCAAACAGCACGCGACCGTAATTGGGCATCTCAATGTAGTGCATAAAAACCTGATACAGGTTATTGGCAAGACAGAATGTGATTACCTGCAGGGCCTCGAGCCGGCTTTTCGCGGAAACATGCTGAATGAGATTTTCTCCGCCCAGCCGGTCGCAATCATCATGGCCGACGGCATACCCGTACCGGAAGCGCTGATTGAGCATGCCAATACATTTCATACGCCCTTGCTCAGCTGCAAGACAGACAGTAACGAAGTCGTTGATATTGCGAGATTTTACCTGCACAACATATTCTCCGAGAAAGAAGTCATACATGGGGTATTCATGGAAGTGCTCGGCACCGGCGTATTAATCACCGGAGAGAGCAGCATCGGAAAAAGCGAGCTCGCGCTTGCGCTCATCTCGCGTGGGCACCGCCTAATCGCCGATGACGCCCCGGAATTTACCCGCATCGGTCCGGATGTCATCGAAGGCCGAAGCCCTACCGTACTCAAGGACTTCATGGAAGTGCGCGGACTGGGCGTGTTGAACGTCCGTGAGATGTATGGCGACAACGCGCTGAAGCCAACCAAATATCTGCGCCTGATCGTACATCTGCAGCGCCTCAGCGCGACTGAATATGCGCAACTCGATCGACTCAGGGGGGAAAGAACGCTGCGCGCCATTCTGGGCATGGACATACCCCAGGTGCTGATACCGGTTGCGCCAGGACGCAATATCGAGGTGCTCGTCGAGGCTGCGGTACGCGATCATGTTCTTCGTTACTCCGGCAACGATGCAACTGAACATTTCATCAGCCTGCAACAACGGGCGATCAGCAACCAACCACTTTAGTTTTCAATGAAACTGGTTATCATCAGCGGTTTGTCGGGTTCCGGGAAAACTGTCGCTCTGCATACGCTTGAAGATGAAGATTTTTATTGCGTGGACAATTTGCCTCTGGGGCTGCTACCCGATTTCGTGCAGCGTGTAATGAACAGAACCATCCAGCCATACGAATCCATAGCGGTCGGCATCGATGCACGCAGTGAAGCGCAAGACCTGCGCCGATTCTCACAGATCATCCAGCCCCTGCGCGAGCTGGATATTGAGATCATAATCATCTACCTGCAGGCCGAGCTTACGACCCTGATCAAGCGTTTTAGCGACACCCGCCGGCGGCATCCACTCTCACGGAAAGGCCTGCCATTGACGGAAGCGATCGAGGTAGAACGTAGTCTTTTGAGTGATATCGCCATTGAATCGGACCTGTACATCGACACGACCTACAGAAATATTCATCAACTGCGTTCTCTGATCAAAGAGCGAATCCTGACACGCGAAGAAAACGGTCTTTCGGTACTGCTCCAGTCGTTCGGTTACAAACATGGCACGCCCACAGACTCTGATTTTGTCTTCGACGTGCGCTGCCTTCCGAATCCGTACTGGGAAACTCAACTGCGGCCGATGACGGGACGTGATGCAGAAGTCATCGAATTCCTCGGCCAGAGCGATGAAGTGGAACAGATGCTGGCTCACATTCGAGAATTCCTGGACTACTGGATTCCGAAATTTGCCCAACAAAACCGCTGTTATCTAACGATATCCATCGGCTGTACTGGCGGCCAGCACAGGTCCGTCTACATGGCCGAGAAGCTACGTACTCATTTCGCCGAGAGCATTGAAAGTGTTTCGATACGTCACCGGGAGCTTGAGTGATCCGCGCGTCGCAAGCGCAACGCTGAACGAAGCATGATTGACTCTGTAACGAATCGCACATGCAGGCCGAACCCGACGGTAAACGCTCTGGCCCCCATGTTGGTTCAGTGTATTGGACGCGTGGTTACGATGCGCTTTGCGGGCCAGATTCGATGAGTGTTGCATTGCTATTGATCACACATGAGTGCATTGGCACCGACCTGCTCAGGATCACAGCGTCGATACTGAATGACGATCCGAAAAACACCGTGTGTATCGAGATACCCATGGACTCCGATACCGCTGAAATGGCACAGGTCATCGCTTCGGCGATCGATAGTCTCGACACTGCTCAGGGCATGCTGATGCTCACAGACAGCTTTGGCAGCACTCCTTGCAACCTTGCAGCTGAGTTTCTCGACCATCAGCAGCGAGCGTTGGTGAGCGGGCTCAACCTTCCCATGCTGCTCCGAATAATGAATTACCGACAGCGACCGCTGAATCAACTCACGGAAATTGCAGTCGAGGGCGGTAAGCGTGGCATCACCGCGAGCTCATAGTAAGCATGGAACAAAAACGTGACATCATAATCGTCAACAAACTCGGTATGCATGCCAGGGCTGCCGCCAAATTTGTCAGGCTGGCCTCGAGTTTCAGCTGCGATATCGATATCGAGAAGGACTCGCGACGCGTCAACGCTAAGAGTATCATGGGAGTCATGATGCTGGCTGCGGGCAAAGGCTCCACCATCACGATTTATGCAAAAGGCAACGATGCGCTGGACAGCCTTGATGCCTTGGAAGACTTGATCAACAACCGTTTCGACGAAGATGAATAATCGCTGCACGCAACCGAGGCACCCTGGTTGAGCATAATACTCAATGGCATCGGCGTCTCCAAAGGCATAGCTATCGGCAATGCCTATGTATACGTGCGCGCCACGACAAGAGCGAAAGAATACAACGTCCCGGCGAAATACCATCAAAAGGAGGTCGAAAGACTTCACCTGGCTGTGACCGAGGCCAGCCAGCAATTACATGATGTCAAGCAAAAGATCGCGCAAGAGACGCCTGAGGACATCCTGGCATTCATCGATTCACATTTGCTGATGCTCGAAGACCCGGCATTTGACGAAGGCGCCACATCGATTATCAAGGAATTTTCCTGCAATGCTGAATGGGCACTGCAAATCCAGTGCGATCGCCTGGTGCAGGTGTTCGATGAAATGGAAGATCCCTACCTCAGAACCCGCAAGGATGATGTGATTCATGTTGTGCAAAGAATTCAGCACTGTCTGGCCGAGAAACCGAAGTCGACATCCGAACCGGTCAGACTCAAGGGTCGCATCGTCATTTCCGATGATCTGACGCCTGCTGACACGTTGGTCATGCAACACGAAAAAGTTGCAGCTTTCGTGACCGAATTCGGCGGACCCATGTCACACACAGCAATTCTCGCCCGAAACCTTGGTATTCCCGCGATTGTCGGGGTTCATAACGCTCGTCAGTTGATCCATCCGACCGAAAAACTGATCATCGACGGGCATTATGGCGCGGTTATCGGCGATCCTGACGCGCGCTCTTTGAAACACTACCGGAACCTGCGTCAACAGAATCTAAAACGCAAGGCTGAGTACAAACGGCTGATCAACAAGCCCGCGATCACGCTAGATGGCTGCCCGATTCTGATACAGGGCAATATCGACCGGCCTGAGGATATCCGTAACCTCAAACACTTTGACGACACCGGTGTAGGCCTGTACCGGACTGAGATGCTGTTCCTGGAGAACAATCAGGCCGTCGACGAAGAAACGCAATTCAAAACCTACAAGCGTGCACTGTTCCGGCTCAAAGGCAAGCCACTGACGATTCGTACGCTGGACCTTGGAGCGGACAAGGAAATTCGGGATGCACTGAGCCAGGGTCCGATGGCGCACAACCCGGCGATGGGACTGCGTGCAATCAGGCGCTGCCTGAAGGAACCCGAAAACTTCATCCACCAGCTGTGCGCGATCATGCGGGTTGCAGCCTACGGTGACGTCAAGATGATGATCCCGATGATGACCAGTATTGATGAACTCGAGCAAATTTCAGCGCTGGTCGAGCACGCCAAGGAGCTGTTACGCCAGCGTAAGGCGCGCTTCAATGATGACATCGAAATAGGCGCGATGATCGAGGTCCCGGCGGCGGCATTATCCTCCGCAATCTTTGCTCATCGACTCGATTTCCTCTCGATCGGAACAAACGATCTGATCCAGTACACGCTTGCAATCGACCGAATCGATGACGAGGTCAATTACTTATACAACCCGCTTCATCCTGCGGTACTGCAACTCATCAAGATTACGATCGACGCCGGCAAAAGCGCCAAGGTGCCGGTGTCAATGTGCGGAGAAATGGCGAGTGACCCCAGGTATACACGCCTGCTTCTCGGCATGGGACTCGACTATTTCAGCATACAAGCCAATGCTATTCTGGAAGTCAAAGATATCATCAACAACAGCGACATCGGCGTATTGCGTCCCAAGGCCGAGGAAATCCTCCGCTGCCATGATTTGCAGAAAATCGAATCATTAGTGGACCAGCTCAATCGTTAACCCGCATTTCTTATAGGAACCCCGGGATCAGGCGTAGGACCGAACCCGCCTGGTGAGAAATGCGGGCTAAAACATTGCTCTGACGCAGTGGCGACGTGCTAGACTTTTTGCAGCACTAATGCGCTGCATCACAAAAGCGGACAGCCACGACACCGGTCCTCCATGACAGAGAACGATCCCCAAGAAAGAACCGAATCACAGCTCAAGGCTTTGTCCGATGCGCTTGAAGCGGGCACAATGCAGCATGCGCGGCGAATGCTCAACGAGTTGAATCCCGCCGAGATCGCAGACCTGCTTGAGTCCCTGCCCTACACCGAGCGCAACCTTTTGTGGGACCTCGTCGATCTGGAAAAAGAGGGCGAGGTGCTGCTCGAAGTTGGTGACGAGGTCCGCACCACGCTGATACGCGACATGCCGCTGAAGGACCTCGTGCTCGCGACTGAGAACATGGATCTGGACGACCTGGCCGATTTCGTGCAGTCGTTGCCGGACAAGGTCACATCGGAAGTGCTGACCTCAATGGACTCACAGCGCAGAAGACGTTTGGAAGCTGTGCTGTCGTACCCGGAGGACAGCGCTGGCGGCCTGATGAACATCGACACGATCACCGTGCGACCAGAGGTCACGCTCGAAGTTGTGCTGCGCTACCTGCAACGCCTCGGTGAGTTACCCAACAATACCGACAATTTGATCGTTACCACACGTGAAAACCGATACATCGGGCTACTGCCGCTCTCAACGCTGGTGACGAGCCACCCTCAGTCTTACGTGGTCGATGTAATGAACCGCGACGTCGAGGCCATTCCAGCCGATACCGAAGATGACAGCGTTGCCAGAATATTCGAGGACAATGACTTGCTGTCCGCACCTGTCGTCGACGATCAAATGAGGCTGCTCGGCAGAATCACGATCGATGACGTCGTCGACGTGATCCGCGAAGAAGGCGACCACTCGGTGATGAGCATGGCCGGCCTCACCGAGGAAGAAGATTTGTTTGCGCCAGTTTTTCCCAGCTCGCGACGCCGCGCTCTGTGGCTGGGTATAAACTTGATTACCGCTTTCATGGCGTCCTGGGTCGTGTCAAATTTCGAGAGCACACTGGAGAAAGTGGTGGCGATAGCCGTGCTGATGAACATCGTGGCCAGCATGGGGGGAATCGCCGGCACACAGACCCTGACGCTGGTCACACGCGGCCTGGCCTTAGGTCAAGTCAGCCGACAAAACAGGACCTGGTTAATGTCGAAAGAACTGATCGTCGGGCTCTTCAACGGCATCATATGGGCGCTGGTCGTCGGCGGCATTGCTTACCTGTGGTTCAAGGAAGCCAACATCGGCATAGTCATCGGCGCCGCGATGATCATCAATCTGGTGATCGCAGCCCTTTCCGGCGCAGCGATCCCGTTGATACTGCGCAAGATCGGCATCGACCCGGCAATAGCCGGCAGCGTCGTCGTGACTACGGTGACCGATATCGTCGGCCTGTTTGTCTTCCTCGGCCTGGCAACAATCTTCCTGCTGTAGGCGATCGTTTTCAACGCAAAGACGCAGAGGTCGCAAAGTGAATGGTCCACCGATGAACTCAGATCAACGCGGATCAACGCAGATAGATGCGGGCTAAAGCTTTTCGTGATCTTTGAAACGGAATTCGCACAAATAACATCTGTGTACATCTGCGTTCATCTGTGGACTTTTTTAATTCGTCTTTGCGTTTAGCGTCTTTTCATCGCCGCGATGCGCAGGCGCAGCGCATTGAGCTTGATGAAGCCCTCGGCGTCCTGCTGATTGTACGCACCGGCATCGTCTTCGAACGTCGCGATATCCTCGTCGAATAATGATTCTTCGGAGCGACGACCGACGACCTCGACATTGCCCTTGTAGAGCTTGAGACGAACATCGCCGTTGACACTGCGCTGTGAGGCATCGATCATCTGCTGCAACATCTCACGCTCGGGGCTCCACCAGTAGCCGTTGTAGATCAGCTGGGCGTAACGGGGCATCAGTTCATCTTTCAGATGCGCCACCTCCCGGTCCAGTGTCAGCGATTCGATCGCGCGATGCGCCTTGAGCATGACCGTGCCGCCCGGTGTTTCGTAACAGCCACGCGACTTCATACCGACGTATCGGTTTTCAACGATATCCAGGCGGCCAATGCCGTTCTGGCCAGCCTGAGCGTTGAGCCGGGTTAAGACCTCAGCAGGCGTCACCTGCTCGCCATCGATCGCGACGATATCGCCGTTGCGATAGCTGAGTTCGACGTAGCTTGGCTTGTCTGGGGCTTTTTCAGGCGATACGGTCCAGCGCCACATATCATCTTCCGGCTCCGCCCACGGATCCTCGAGTACGCCACCTTCGTAAGATATATGGAGTAAGTTCGCATCCATGGAATATGGTGATTTCTTGCCCTTGTTGAAATCGACGGCGATGCCATGTTGCTCCGCATAGGCCATCAGTTTTTCACGCGAGAGCAGGTCCCATTCGCGCCACGGCGCTATGATCCGCACCCCGGGCTTTAGCGCGTAGGCGCCCAGCTCGAACCGCACCTGGTCATTGCCCTTGCCGGTAGCGCCGTGGGAAATTGCATCGGCACCGGTCTCATTTGCGATTTCGACCAGCCGCTTGGCGATCAATGGTCTTGCGATCGACGTGCCCAGCAGGTATTCCCCCTCGTATATCGCATTGGCTCGAAACATCGGGAACACATAGTCACGCACAAATTCTTCCCGCAGGTCTTCAATGTAGATCTCCTTGACTCCCATCGCCTCAGCCTTCGCCCGCGCCGGTTCGACTTCCTCGCCCTGGCCAATGTCAGCGGTGAATGTGACGACCTCGCAATCGTAGGTATCTTCCAGCCATTTCAGTATTACAGAAGTATCTAGCCCGCCCGAATAGGCGAGTACCGCTTTGTTGATCGAAGACTTATTGGCAGACATTAAGACTCTCCACTGAGGTTTCGATAATCAGGGAGCGGATTATACCGTCAGAGCGCGCTGAAAAACGAATCATCGACAGAGGGCCAATGACCATAGCTGAAACCCGAACAACTGCTGCCAGCAAACCGGCAAACCCTGCAATATCCACTGGAATTTCATTGTTTTCAGCGTTTTCAGTTCGACTAACGCGCGGCTAACTTTTATAATTCCGCAACTTACCGGCATGAACCAACAACCGACAGATAAAAGCTCGCTGACTGCAAAGAAATGATTTCAGAGTTCCGGCCAATCGCAGAAGACCAGGATTCGTCGCGATTTGCACCCAGAGCATGAGAAGTAGATGACAGAAAAAATCGATATTGACCCCCAGGAAACCCAGGAATGGCTCGATGCCCTTGATGCGGTCATTGAAAACGAGGGCCTGGAACGCGCACATTATTTGCTGGAAAAGCTGGTCGACGATGCTCGCCGCTCAGGCGCGAATCTACCGTTTACCAACAACACCGCCTACCTGAACACGATACCGCCACATATGCAGGAGCCACATGCTGGCGACACGGCGATCGAGCGTCGGATCAAATCACTGGTGCGCTGGAACGCGCTTGCAATGGTCGTCCGAGCAAACAAGGAGAGCTCCGAACTAGGGGGCCATATCGCCAGCTTCGCCTCGGCGGCCACGCTATACGACGTCGGATTGAATCATTTCTTCCGCGCCCACAGCCATGAACATGGCGGTGACCTGATCTTCCTGCAGGGGCATTCAGCACCCGGTATATACGCGCGTGCCTATCTTGAGGGTCGCCTGGATGAGAAACAACTCGACAAATTTCGGCAGGAGGTCAGTGGAAACGGCCTATCCTCCTATCCGCATCCCTGGCTGATGCCGGATTTCTGGCAGTTTCCGACAGTCTCGATGGGGCTGGGGCCGATCATGGCGATCTACCAGGCCCGGTTCATGAAATATCTGCAGGACCGCGGTATAGCGAACACGACGAACCGAAAAGTGTGGGCCTTCTGTGGTGATGGCGAGATGGATGAGCCGGAATCGCTGGGCTCAATCTCGCTGGGTGGCCGTGAGAAGCTCGACAACCTGGTTTTTGTCATCAATTGCAACCTTCAACGCCTGGACGGCCCGGTCCGAGGCAATGGCAAGATCATCCAGGAACTGGAATCGGTGTTCCGCGGGGCCGGCTGGAACGTGATCAAAGTCATTTGGGGCGGCTACTGGGACCCGGTGCTCGCCAGAGACAAGGACGGACTGCTGCGCAAACGCATGGACGAAGCGGTCGACGGCGATTACCAGAACTACAAGTCGAAAGACGGCGCCTTTGTGCGCGAACATTTCTTTGGCAA